>DATFOL010000405.1:0-10503 GCA_035265545.1 Gemmatimonadaceae bacterium
CGCCCGGCACGAGCTTCGGCCGCGCATGCTGATTGTCCGCCACGGCGAGCACCGACAGGTCGAGCGACGGGAACTCGAGGCCGCGCGGCTCGGCTTCGACGACGTGGATGCCGAGCGGCACGAACAGCCGCAGGATGCAGCCCGTCTCCGCCGAGCGCGGCGTGTCGTGGTTGCCGGCCACCATCACGATCTCGGCGCGCGGGAGCGCGGCGCGCAGCCGGGCGAACTGGAGGTAGGCGTGCAGGATGGCCGTGTTCGTCGGCCGCACCTGGTGGAACACGTCGCCCCCGATGAGCACGACGTCGGGGGCGATCTCGATCACCCGGTCCAGCGCGCGCGTGAACGACTGCGCGACGTCCGCCTCGCGCTGGTTGATCCCGCGCGGAGTCAGCCGCTGATACTGGCGGTATCCGAGGTGCAGGTCGGCCAGGTGAACGAGGCGCAGATGCTCGGGGACCGGGGTGGGAGAGGGAGAGGTCGCGGCGCGCCAACCGATTGCGCGCTCGTAAGTTGGCTCACTCCGCCGCACCGTGAAAGTCTAGCGGCGGATCACCGCTTGTCCATGGTGCGCAGCCGCTGGGTCACTTTCGTGACGAACTTCATCGGCTGCATTCCCGTCCCTCCCGGCGGCATCACGACGGAGCGGATGATCAGGGTGAAGTAAGAGTCGGTCATCCATCCGCGCGCGCGGTCGACCTGCATCGCCCCGGTCATGCTCCCGGTGACGTCCAGACCGCGCCCTGCTCCATCGGAGTCGAGCTGGCCATGCATCGAGACGAAGGCGAGCTCACCGTTCCTCCCGAGGGAATCGAGCCGGAATTCCGCGCGCACCTGTGCACTGCCTCCCGTGCCGAGGGGTCCAGCGGAGGGCAGCGGCATCTCGCGCTGCCAGCGCTCGCCCACCGCGACGGCGCGACGCGGGAAGACCGCCGGCATCGCGGCCATCGCTTCCGTGACGTCGCGTGGAACGGCCACGCCGCGCGCGTCCAGCGCGCTCTCCACCGATCCGTCTTCGGCCAGCTGGACGATCAGTCGCTGACCGCGGAGCGCGCGCTCCGCCTGGGCGGACATCGCCTCGCCGTGCGCGTCGGAGCTCTTCACGTCCGCCGAGTCGACGAGGGTGAGCACCGTCGTCGTCGCCTTTCGCGACGCCTGCACGATCGTGCGGGCGAGCACGAGCACGCTCGTCGTCATCGGACGCGACACGCCACCGCCGGTCCGTGCGTTCGTGACCTCCGTGACCTGCTCGAGCCGCGTGCGAAGGGTGTCGCCAACGCGGGGATGCAGTCGGAGCAGGATCCCCGCCGCCGGAGCACTCTGGGCGACGCACGGATGCGTCGCGGCGAGGATGCCGGCGGAGACCAGCGCGAGGCGCACCCCTGCTCCACACGTCCGGCGCGGCCCGGCGCGGCGCCGGCGAACGTCGCCAGTCATCATGCCCGCTGCGCCATCAGAAGCCGTACGGATCGTCCGCTGGCGCGGCGGGAAGCGGCGAAGGAGCCTCGGCCCGCACCGCGGTGCGTGGCGCGACGGCGGCGCGGAAGTGCTGCGAGAAGGCGCGGCGCACGTCGGAGGGTCGCGTGCGCACCACGTCGTTGCGCGCACGCAGGATCTCGTCGTCGCTCGCGAGCTGGGTGACGTCCTGCAACCATCCCAGCGTGAGCGAAGGATCGAGCACGCGCAGCGTGCGCAGCACCGCGGCGTGCAGCGACGGGGTCTGCGCGGCAGGATACTGGCTCACGCCGTCGCGCCCGCGCATGACGGCGGGGCGCGGGAAGCGCACGAAGATCGGTTGTGTGAAGTGCGGGTGACGCACCATCAGCTGTCCCTTCTCCAACGTGGCGAGCTTCGTCTTGATGGCCGGGCTGAGCACCGCGTACCCCGGTGTGGCCAGCTCGTCGCCGTCCATCCGGCCGTAGAGCGCCGTGCCACAGTTCCCCACCACGCGGCGATGCACCTGCGACCGGAACTGCTGCGCGGCGAACAGCACCAGGCCGAGGTACCGGCCGCGCTCCGCGATGTCGAGGAGCATCTTGCGAACGTAGGTCTCCGGCCCGTCCCCCGGTGCGTACTTGTTCAGCTCGTCGACGAACACCACGACGTGCTGGACGCCCAGGTCTCGCTTCTCGAGGTGCTCGCGCAGCTTCGTCACCACCCGCGCGAAGATCAGATCCTGCGCATCCTCCTCGAGACCGGCGACGTCGATCACATACACCGTGCGATCCTGAAAGCTCCCGAAGGGCAGGTCGCTCGTCGCGCCGTCGTCGGCGACCAGACCCTTGCAGCGCAGCGAGATGTTCGAGAGGCGATTGCGCACCTTGCGGATCGTCGCGACGTGATGAGTGCGCCAGCTCTGGTCGTCCTTCTTCTCGAGCGCCCGGAGCACGTCCTTGAACCAGGCGTCGAGATCGGCGAACGAGGTGACCGTGTGCGGCCGCTCGAGCATCGGGTCGACGAACCGCTTGTCGAGGACCATCTCCTTGATGAAGTCGATCAGCGCGTCGGCCTTGGCGTCGATGTCGTCCTTGTTGAGCAGCACCTCGGCGTATTGCAGCACCTCGCGCAGGCCCCAGGTGAGCGCGGTGACATTCTCGAGCAGCGCGTCGTTGGAGCGCAGCGTGTTGAGCGAGACGCCATCGGACTTGTACGGGGCGTAGTACTGCACGTCGTCGAACGGCTCGGGCGCCACGCCGCACTTCTCGTACAGCGCGCGGTCGGCCTCGTCGATCTCGCCCGGCTGATCGAGATAGCAGAGGTCCGGGCCCTTCACGTTGAAGCACACCGCGGCCACGCTTCCCTTCTGCGCCGGGAAGTGGGTGAAGATCGACTGGAGCAGCCACTCGACGGCGCTCGTCTTGGTCGCGAGCCCCGAGACACCGCTGATGTTCAGGTGCGCCGCCTCGGGTCCGATCAGGAAATCGGCGTCGAGATAGATCGGCGCATCTGTGCCGCCGGCGCGATACACGCCGATCGGGATGCCCGTTCGCGCGCCGGGCTTCAGATAGCCGTCCATGCGCAGCGCGATGGCGACGTCCGACTCGTCGGCGAGGAACACCGTGCCCATTGGCACCGGCTGGAGCGGCTCCTCGGGCACGTGGCGCAGCACCGCCGCGGTGTAGAGCCGGATCTCGGCGCGCTGGGTCTGATGGAGCGACTCCGCGTCCGGCGCGCCGTCGAATCCCATCACGTCGTGGAGCGGAGACGCGAGGTCGGTCCAGCTGAACCCCTCCGTCACGATGCCGTAGGCGGTGGGCACGGTGCCGTTCACCGCGTCGCGCCCGTCCACGCGCACGACCGTCCCGATGCCGACCGGGGAATCGAGCGCGGTCCAGAAGTGGAACTCGTGCGGAGTGTTCGGGCGCCGCTCGGTGGCGACGACGCGGCCCAGGATGGAAGACATTACGGCGGTGAGCTGGTTGGTTGGATAGTTGGTTAGTTGGTTGGGCCAACTCGGAGACTCAGCCGGATACCGCGCGCAGGTATTCCTCACAGTCGCGGATGCCGTAGACCATCTTATCCCACCGCGCATCGGGCAACGCGAGAGGGCAGGCCTCGGCGAGGATCCAGCGCGAGACCTCGTCGGCGCGCTCGCCGATGGCGTGGAGCTCGGCGGAATCGGGGTGCGCGATCTCCACGCGCACGAGCCCCCACATGGGATCCTTCCCCGCGGGATCGCGCAGTCGAAGGTACCAGCTCGCCACCATCGTACGGCGGGATGAGAAGACGATGCTGAAGACGCTCGACCGCTCGCCACGGCCGAGGCCAAGGATCGTCTGGAGCGCCGGTCCCTCGGCGTAGAGTGTCCGGTGGCTCTTCACCACACCCACCGTGCACGCCGAGGCGGCGACCGTCTCGCTGCCGCTGATCCCGCCGTCGATGAACAGGCGGTCGTTCTCGGTCGTGCACCAGTGCTCGGCGAGCCGCTGCTCCAGTGCCTCGCGATGAGCCTGCACCCGGTGGTAGGCGGCGTCGCGAAGGGCGAGCGGATGGCTGCCCGTATCGGCTTCACCGTCGGTAGTGTCCACGAGCCGATCACGATACATCGTGGACAGGGCGTCCCATTCGGGCTTCGAGAGGGCCTCGCGCGGTGCGTACACGCGCATCTCGAAGAGAGGCATTCTCCAGGTGTGCATCCGGCGGTTCCGGCGCTCCCGCACGACCGCCGACGCCGTCCCGCAAACCACCGGAACCCCGTGCAGGTGGACCGCCACGACGCTCCGCTGCGTTCCGTCCAGGAACGCCCGGAATCCGGCGATCGGCGCCTCGAATACCCTTCGGGCTCTTAGCGGGCCGCTCCCCTCCAGAACCGTTGCGCTGATCAACCGGGGGGCGTCTACCAGTGAGGATGCGAGCTCGAGCGTCCCCTCTCCTTCCCCGGTCGGACGTGCGTCGGGGAGTAGAGCCGCGAGCTGCCGCCGCACCGTGCGGACGTCCAGTGCTGGGTCGCCTCTAGGACTCGAATGCATCAGACCTACCCCACTTCGCGAGACCAGCACGGCGTACGCGGCTCCCCGGCCAGCTCCCGACGTCTACGGGCGATCTTCGGGGTCGCAGCACTGGCCACCATCCTAACGGCCACGACCGGCTGTGACAAGCAAGCCGAGACTGCCGAGGTGGTGCACCGAACCAGTCTCGCAAACCGGCCGAACGTCGTCTTCCTGCTGTTCGGTGACAGCAGCGATCCACGGCTGCTCCCGGTGGCGACGACGATCGAGGGTCAGGTCGCGCCGGTGTCGCTGGACGCGCAGGGGTGGCGCGACTTTGACCACCTCTATTTCCGTCCGGGCAGTTCGATCTCGCTCTATCGGAATGGACGTCCCGACGGCGACGGTGAGATCCGGCGTGGGATGTGGGACGCCACGGGAGCACTGTACAAGCTTCCGCGATGTCAGGCGCTCAAGCCGCTCGCCGCGGTGAAGGCTCGCCCATCGGAGGCGAGTGAGGTCATGCTCGAGCGCATCGCCACGAGTGATCCGCTCGCGGCGGCTCCAGTGCGTGGCCCCATCCCGAGCGGCGCCATGGACTCGGCGCGCGCGATCGCGCTTCGCGTGGCGCAGCGCGAGGGGATCACCCGGAACGCGCGCGCGGGGCTCGATCTGGCCGTGTTCGCGGTCCACACGGGCGCGACCTCGAGGCCCACCCTGGTTGCATCGTACATGGAGCGCGGTGGCGGAATCCAAGGCCGTCCGCGCCACGTGTTCGTCCTGGCCGACAGCTCGAGCGACGGCTACGCGCCCACCTTCGTCCACTCGGCCGACGACTCGCTGCCGGAGTTCCGCCGATTCATCGATCACGCTGACATCACCGGCGACGGCGTGGACGAGCTGCTCCTAGAGGGATGGGCGAACGGCGGCGACAGCTTCCTGCTCTTCCTGCGCTACACCAACGGCAGATGGCGCGAGATGGCGCGGGGGGAGACGAGTTGGTGTGCGGATCCCAAGAAGAGGCGGTGAGTTGGTGAGTTGGATCGTGGGTTCGTTGGTGGGTTTTTGAGTGAGTTGAACGGCACATGCCACGAACCAGCCTGGATATCCCTCAGTAAGGGCTCCAAGCTGGTTCGTGGCCATCGCGGTTCAGCCCACCAACCAACTCGCTATCCAACTCACCAACTCACCGTTTAATCGACTCCAATATCCCACGCCTGCTGAAGGTCTTTCTTCGAGTAGGCGCGGAACGCCGTGAGGGTCTGGGTTCGCTGTAGCCCGGGCACCGTGGGGAACACCTCCGTCACCACGTGTGCGATCTGGTCGTACTCGGGCACCTTCACGATGGCGACGAGATCCCAGTCGCCGCTGACGGAGTAGACGTCCGTCACTCCCTCGATCTCGGCGAGCCGTTGCGCCGTGGCGGGTAGCGAGGCCGGCTCGGCTCGAATCAGCACGATCGTGGTGATCACGGCGGGAAGGGCGAGGGAGAGGGCGGCACGTTGAGCATCCAGAGCCCGGCGATCCGAAGGCTATCCGGGTCGACGTCGAGCAGGAGGTCGCGCGCCAGACGCACGGTGCGCACGGGGCGCGGCTTGCCGAGCCGGAAGTGAATCACGCGCTGCGTGTCGTCTGCCTCGGCCAACAGGCGGGTCTCCACCTCCACCGTCGACACTTCGCGCGCGTCACCCGGCGACGGGACGACCACGCGCGCATCCTCCGCCACCGGTGGCGCGAGCCCGCGACGCTTGTGGACGTCGGGCCAGACCGCGACCTCGACACCGTCGATGCAACCCGATGCGACGTCGAGGATGAGCCAGGAGCCGTCCGATCCCTCGAGCTCGACCGACCCCGACATGCCGGAGCGTCCGTTCGCGCCGCGCAGCCGCGCGGTGAGGATGTCGGTATCGGCATCCCACCGATACTCCACCGCGGGAACCCCGACGGCTGGCTCGAGCTGTACGGCAACGCTCACGATTCCCCTCCGGTCAGCGATCGGCAAAAAGGTTGCACGGCGCGGACGGCCAGCGTCGCCGTTCGCGCGCGTGCCGAAGCCTCGTAGCCCTTCGGCGCGCAGAGATATATGGGGCGCCGCCCCGGCGTTGCAATGGGAAATTCTTCGCGGCGCGAGATCGCTCTCTCCCGAGGCCGCTTGCCGAGTTGGTTCTCGACACGGTCGCCGACGTGGCCTCGCCTGCGCTCAGCGGGTAGCTTTCGCAGCCGTTTTGACAACCCAGCAGCGCGCCGGGCGCGTGCGCATCGCATCGAGGAATCGTGGAAGCTGAAGCCAAGGAGCCGACGGGTGTGACCCGCGGCCAGAACGCCGTGCATGTGACACCGCTCGACTGGTCCACCCTGCCTCGGGTGCTCGGAACGCTGGTCGACCGGATCGACGTGAGCCGGGCGGAGCCGCAACTCGTCGTGGTGACCGCCGACGCGGAGAGTGCCGCGTCGGCGGCGAGCGCCATCGTCGGCATCGGCGGCGAGCGCGGCGTGCGAGTGCTCGCGGCCACGACCAGTCCTCGCGCCGCGCGACTCCTACGATCCTCGCCGCCGCACGTGGTGACGGGTGCGCCGGCCGAGCTCGTCGCCCTGCTCCAGAGCTCGGCGCTCAAGCCCGCGAGCGTGCGCGGGCTGGCGCTGGCCTGGCTCGACGCCATCCTCGACACGCCCGAGGCGCAGCCGCTCGAGAACCTGTTCGCCGAGCTGCCGAAGGAGGGTGCGCGCGTGGTGCTCGCTTCCGCGCTGAGCCCGGCGTACGAGGCGCTCATCGAGCGCTACGCGCGCCGAGCGCGGCGTGAGACGGAATCTGCCGGCGAGCCTGGTCCGGCTCTGTCCGCCGAGTACGTTGCCGCCCCAGCGTCCGGCCGGTCGGCGGCGCTCCGGCGCCTGCTGGATGCACTGGACCTGCCCGCGGCCGTGCTCTATGCGCGCGACGAGCGGGTACGGGACGAGGCACTTCGCACGGCACGCGCCCTCGGCTACCCGGGCGACGCGGTGCGTGTCGCCGGCACGGCCGCCGACGCAGCGGGTGCGGAGCCTGTCGTGCTTCTGGACCTTCCGGCCTCGCGAGAGGAGATGCGCTCCCTTGCCGGTACGGCAGGGCGAAGGATCTACGCCATCGTGCAGCCCTCGCAGGTGGCGAGCCTGCGCGCCCTTCTGGGCGGTGGCAGGGTGAGCCCGATCGCCCTGGTCGAAGCCGCGGAGCGCGCGCGAGGAAAGGACGCCGCACTTCGCGCCTCGCTGCGCGAAGTGCTCACGGGGAGCGACGTGCGGCGCGAAGTGCTGGCGATCGAGCCGTTGCTCGCCGAGTTCGACGGGGTGGAGATCGCCGCCGCGGCGCTCCGGCTGCTCGAGCAGCAACGACCCGCCCGACCCGCTGCCGCAGCGGCGCAGACCGGGCCCATGACGTCGCTGTTCGTGAACCTGGGCGAGCGCGATGGGGTGCGTCCACAGGAGCTGGTAGGCGCCGTGACGTCCACCGCCGGCATCCCCGGGTCCCAGGTGGGCAAGGTCGAAGTGCGCGATACTCACTCCATGGTCGAGGTAGCGGCGTCGGTGGCCGAGCTGGTGGCCGAGAAGCTGACCGGCAGCGTGGTTCGGGGCCGTCGGGTGCAGGCGCGGGTGGACCAACCTCGCGAAGGGCGGCCTGCACGGAGCGGCCCGCCCCGCGGGGACCGCCCAGGCGCCGGTGGCCCACCACGCGGTGACCGGTTCGACCGAGGCGACCGAGGCGACCGAGGTGACCGAGGTGACCGAGGTGACCGAGGTGACCGAGGCGACAGGCCGGCACGCCCGAGCGCGGCGCGTAGCGGACCGTCGCGTGGCGGCCCGCCGCGCGGCGGGCGCGATGCCGGCCCGAAGAAGCCGTACGATCGCGATGGCGAGCGGCGACCCGCGCGGTCTGCCGGACCTCCCAGGCCGCGTCGCGACGACGCATGATCGGCGATCTGTACCCGGGCGGTGCGCGCGGCTGGATCGAGGTGATCTGCGGCGTGATGTTCAGCGGCAAGAGCGAGGAGCTGATCCGCCGCGTGCGCCGCGCCCTGATCGCCAAGCGGCGCGTTCAGGTGTTCAAGTCGCACCTCGACGAGCGCTACGCGGGGATCTACCACATCTCGAGCCATGACGGCCGCACCGTCGAGGCGATGCCGATCGACACCCCCGAGCAGATCGCCCGCGAGCTACACCCCGACACCCAGGTGGTCGCGATCGACGAGGCGCAGTTCCTCCAGGCCGGCATCGTCGACCTGGCCACCGCGCTCGCGGGGACCGGTCGACGCGTGATCCTCGCCGGCACCGACACCGACTTCCGCGGCGAGCCATTCGGCTGCATGCCGCAGCTCCTCGCGGTGGCCGAGGTGGTGGACAAGCTCCACGCGATCTGCGTGGTGTGCGGCAACCCGGCGAGCCGCAACCAGCGACTGATCGACGGCCGTCCCGCGCGCTACGACTCGCCGACGATCATGATCGGCGGAGACGAGAGCTACGAGGCGAGGTGCCGGAGCTGTCACTCGGTGCCTCGGAGGGATGAGGATCAGGGGAGGCTGCTGTGAGGCTGAACGGGCACTGAAGTACCGAGTACGACGGACGTACGGAGTACCGAGACTCTCGCGACTGCTCCCCTGAATGCACGGCGCGTCCCCCTGTCGGGAGGCGCCGTTGTTTTGTAAGACCCGTCCGGGTCGCGCTCCCGAGGTGCATTCAGGGGCCGGTCGACTGGGTCTCGGTACCGGGTACTGAAGTACTGGGTACTTCAGCGTCGATCAAACCCCCAACCTCGCGTGCGCCAACGACAGAAACTCCTCCCTCGTCCGGGCATCATCGCGGAACACCCCTCGCAACGCCGAGGTGATCGTGCGCGAGTTCTGCTTCTCCACGCCGCGCATCATCATGCACAGGTGATACGCCTCGATCACGACGCCGACGCCCAGCGGGGCGAGCACGTCGTCGAGCGCTTCGGCGACCTGTTCGGTGAGTCGCTCCTGCACCTGTAGCCGGCGCGCGAAGACGTCCACCAGCCGCGGCAGCTTCGAGAGCCCGACGATGCGCCCGTCGGGGATATAGGCGACATGCGCCTTGCCGAAGAACGGGAGCATGTGGTGCTCGCAGAGCGAGTAGAGCTCGATGTCGCGCACCATCACCATGTTGCGGTGCTCCTCGCGGAAGATCGCCTGACCGACCACGTCCTCCACGCGCTCGTGATAGCCGCGCGTGAGGAACTGCATCGCCTTGGCGACCCGCTCCGGGGTCCGGATGAGCCCTTCGCGCGCCGGATCCTCGCCCACCAGCGCGAGCTGCTCCTGAACCAGCGCCGCGTACGGCGCGACGTCGGCGGCGTCGTCGATCCCTTCGTCGATGTCCATGCGTTTGTCGTCCAAAGAGATGCGGGCGCGGATTCTGCCCATATGCGCCTCTGGCGTCGCTGCGAATCCTGCGCCGCGCGGTGCCAGGCAACGCTTGCCGCTCCGGGCGGGCACCCCTACCTTGGCGCAACGATCCTTTCCCGTCGAACCATGCTCCTCGTCGGCCTCACCGGCAACATCGGCAGTGGGAAGTCCACCGTAGCCCAGCTCCTGAGCGAGCGGGGCGCCACGATCATCGACGCCGACGTCCTGTCGCGGCGCGCGGTCGAGGTGGGCACGCCCGCCTACAAGGCGATCGTCGAGCGCTGGGGGACGTCGATCCTGGAGCCGAGCGGGATGCTCGATCGCGGCGCGCTGCGGCGGATCGTCTTCAGTGAGCCCTCCGAGCTCGAGCAGCTCAACGCGCTGGTGCATCCGGAAGTCGAGCGCATGCGGGACGGCCTGGTGGACCAGGCCCGGATGCGAGGCGACAAGCTGGTCGTCTGCGACATCCCGCTCCTGTTCGAGCGGAAGATGACGGACTCGTTCGACCGGATCGTGCTCGTCGACGCGCCACGGCCGGTCCGCCTCGAGCGCCTGGTGCGCGAGCGCGGGCTGAAGGAGACCGAGGCGATGGACATGATCGTCGCACAGATGCCCGCCGAACTGAAGCGCGCGCGCGCCGACTTCGTGATCGACAACGTCGGCACGCTGGCGCAGCTCGATGCGCGCGT
>DATFOL010000406.1:0-6023 GCA_035265545.1 Gemmatimonadaceae bacterium
TGCTCGTCCTCGCCCGGCACCAGCTTGATGCAGTTCGACGGGCAGACCGTCGGGCACAGGCCGCACGCCACGCACTTCGCCTTGCCGTCTTCCGTCGTGAGCATGCGGTGGGTACCGCGCCACCGCTTGGAGAGCGACTCCTTCTGCTCGGGATACTGCACCGTCACCTTCTCGGGCGTGAGCAGGTGCTTGAGGGTGTGGGCCATGCCCGTGAGCGTGGCCCGGATGTAGCTCGTATCCTGGATCGGCCGCTCTACGACCTTGACGCCGATAGCCATCAGTCTCCGGACTCGGGAAGAAGAGGAGTGTGATGTGCCGTGCTCACCGCGCGCAGCCGGTCGACTTCGCGCTTGTCGAGCCGCGAGTACGCCGGGCTGATCACCCTGCCGCGATCCAGCAGCACGAAGAGGATCACGACGGCCGCGATGTTCAGCAGGATGAGACCGGCGTGGAACGGCACGGAGCCGCGCGCGAAGCCGAGCGCATCGAGGGTCACGATGGTCGTGGCGATCGCGACGATGTAGCCGAGCGCGAGGGGAAGCAGGAGCTTCCAGCCCAGCGACATCAGCTGATCATAGCGGAATCGCGGCAGCGTCCACCGGATCCACATGTAGAGGAACACGAAGAACAGGACCTTCGCGCCGAAGAACAGCAGCGTGAGTAGCGTCTTCAGGCCCGTATGCGGCGCGAGATTGTCGCGCAGGGTGAACGGGATGTCCCACCCGCCGAAGAAGAGCGTCGCCATCAGCGCGCTCGCCGTCACCATGTTCGCGTACTCGGCGATGAAGAACAGCGAGAACTTCATCGCGCTGTATTCCGAGTGATAGCCGGCGATGAGCTCGGACTCGGCTTCGGGCAGGTCGAACGGCAGCCGGTTCGTCTCGGCGAACGCGGCGACGAGGAAGATGAAGAAGGCGATCGTGACGTTGAGGACGTTCCACGTCTCGAACGCCTGCTGGTTCACGATCCTGCTGAGCGACACGTTGCCGGCGAGCAGCAGCACGGGAATGGTGCTCATTCCCATGGCGATCTCGTAGGAGATCATTTGCGCGCTCGAGCGCAGCCCGCCGAGCAGCGCGTACTTGTTGTTCGACGACCACCCCGCGAGGACGATCCCGTAGACGCCGAGGGAGCTGATCGCGAGGATGAACAGAAAGCCGATCGGCATCGGCGCCAGCACCATCTCGATCCGTCCCCAGGGGGAGTCCCACGGCGCGGCGAACGGGATCACCGCCCACGTCACGAGCGCCGGGATGAACGCGAGCGCCGGCGCGAGCACGAACAGCGGGATGTTCGCGGCGGCGGGATACGTCTCTTCCTTCACGAAGTTCTTCACGCCGTCCGCGGCTGGCTGAAGCCATCCCTTCCCGACGCGGTTTGGGCCGTGCCGATCCTGGATCCACGCCGAGATCTTGCGCTCAGCGAGCGTGAGCAATGCCACGCCCACCATGTAGACCGTGAACACCACGATCAGCTTGATCGCCGTGAACACGAAGAACGGCAGGACGTGGGGCTCGGAGCTCGGCGTGGCCGCCTGAAGAAGTGCGAGCATCGTCATGCGGTCGCTCCGGCCAACGCGCCCTGAGTCATCGCACCGCGCAGGCCGAGCCCGTCGTACGAGAGACCCGCATAGGCCGGAACGCTCGCGGCGAGTGCGTCGAACGTCTGGCCTGCCGTCCAGTAGCCGGAGCCTTCACCCGCCGCAGCCAGGAGATCGCCGAGCACGAAGTAGCTCGGCCGCGCGATGCCAGGAGCCGCCTTGGCCTGCAGGAACCGCTGCACGCGCCCGCGAAGGTTGGTGAACGTCCCCTCCTCCTCGGTGACGTTGGCGATCGGCAGCACGACGTTGGCGGCGTGACGTGCCCAGGCGGGCAGAGTCGTCCCGACGACGATCACCGCGCCGGCCTTCGCCGCACCGGCCGCGTCGAGCTGCGCGAGCTCCTCGTCGGCGACGACGAGCACGTCGCCCGCGCCGAGTCCGGCGAGCGGGTTGTCACTCCGCGTGAAGCCCATCAATTCGGCGCCGCGGCCGTTCGCCGCACGGTCGGTGCGCAGCGCGAGATCCTCGACGCCGGGCAACGGCGCCTCCGCACCCTGCGGCACCCGGAACGCACCGGTGCCCCCCGTCTTGCTCGCCAGGCGGGCCAGCAGGAACAGCGCCTCGTTCGACAGGTTCGGCGAGGCGAGCACGTACGCCCGCTTGCCCGCGAGCGTGGATGCCGCCGCGCGCAGCGCGACCTCCCACTCCGCCGAGGCGAGCACGCCGCCCTGACGCACGAGCGGCACGTCCACGCGGTCCTTGCGATTCATCCACCGGTAGTTGAGCCGGCCGTGGTCGCACATGAAGTACTTGTTCACCGCGTCGTTCGGACGCGGCCGGAGTCGCACGATCTGATTGTCGCGCGTCTCGACGATCATGTTGCAGCCCTGCGAGCAGTTCGGGCACACGGAGGCGGCGCGATCGAGCTCCCACGCGCGGGCCTTGTTCAGCGAGTCCTTGGAGAGCAGCGCGCCGACTGGGCAGAGGTCGATCACGTTGCCGGCCCACGGATGGGTCAGGTCCTCTCCCTCGAACTTGCCGATCAACGCGCGGTCGCCGCGCTCGGCGACGGTCAGAACGGGATCGTGCGCCACGTCATCCATGAAGCGCACGCAGCGTGTGCAGAGGATGCAGCGGTTCGCGACATAGATCACGTCGCCGCCGAAATCCTCCACCGGGTTGAAGCGCTTGGGATCGCGGTAGCGTCCCTCGCTGCGGCCTTCCTGGTAAGTGTAGTCCTGCAGCTCGCACTCGCCCGCCTGATCGCAGATCGGGCAATCCAGCGGGTGGTTGATCAGCAGCATCTCGAGCACGCCTTTGCGTGCCTCGAGCGCCTTGTCCGAGTGCACGTGCACCACCTGCCCCTCGGCGACCGACGTCGCGCACGAGGGCGCGAGCTTCGGCGCCTTCTCCACCTCGACGAGGCACATCCGGCACACGCCCGCCACCGGGAGACCCGGGTGGTAGCAGTAGTGCGGGATCAGCACGCCCGCCGTCTTCGCCGCCTCGAGGATCGAGGTGCCGTCGGGCACCGTGACCGGCCGTCCCTCGATCGTGAGGTTCACCATCTTCACATCCGCCATCAGGCCACCTGCGCCGGCACCATGTGAACCTTCTTCTTCTTGATGAGCGCCTCGAAGTCGGCGCGGAACTTCTGCAAGCCGGATGCGACAGGCGTGGCGCACGAATCGCTCAGCACGCAGATCGTCTTGCCGGTCATGTTCTCGCCGATCTCCAGCAGCGTATCCAGATCCTCGGCCGATCCCTCTCCCGCGACGATCCGCTCGAGGATCTTCGTCGTCCACGCCGTGCCTTCGCGGCACTGGGTACACTGCGCACAGCTCTCGTGGGCGAAGAACCGCGCCGCGCGCGCGATCTGCTTCACCAGGTTCTGCGCGTCGTCGATGACGATCACGCCGCCCGAGCCGAGCATCGTGCCGTTGGCGACGAACCCCTCGTAGTCCATCGGTGAGTTCTCGGCCTCTTCACGCGTCTGGATCGGCACCGAGATCCCGCCGGGGATGATCGCCTTGAACTGACGGCCGGGGAGTGGTCCACCACAGAGGTCGTACAGGAAGTCCTTGAACGGGAATCCCATCGCGACCTCGTAGTTGCCCGGCCGCTGGATGTTGCCACACACCGAGAACAGCTTGGTGCCCGTGCTCTTCGGGTTGTCCGGGCGCCCGAACTTCTTGTACCACTCGGCGCCGTTGTTGAGGATGTACGGCACCGCGACCAGCGTCTCGACGTTGTTGATCGTCGTCGGCTGGCCGAACAGGCCCGCCACGGCGGGGAAGGGCGGCTTGATGCGCGGGTTGCCGCGGCGCCCCTCGAGGGAGTTCATCAGCGCCGTCTCTTCGCCGCAGATGTACGCGCCGGCGCCCTTGTGCACGTAGACGTGCACCGTCTTGCCGGTGCCCATCGCGTTGGTGCCGAGGATGCCCGCCGCGTATGCCTCGCGGCACGCCGCGTTCATCTTGTCGAGCGCTTCGGTGTACTCGCCGCGAATGTAAATGTAGGCGACCTCGGCTCCGATCGCGTACGCACCGATCGCGCAGCCCTCTACCAGCGAGTGCGGCGTCCACCGCATGATCTCGCGATCCTTGAACGTGCCGGGCTCGGATTCGTCGGCGTTGCAGCAGAGGTAGTGCGGCTTGCCGTCGCCGGGCTTCATGAACGACCACTTCACGCCCGTCGGGAACCCGGCGCCGCCACGACCGCGCAGCCCCGATTCCTTGACGATCGCGACGATCTCCGCCGGCGACATCGAGAGCGCCTTCTGAAGTGCGACGTAGCCGCCGCGCTTGCGCCAGCCCTCGAGCCCGATCGCGTCCTGTTCGCCGAAGTGCTTGGAGAGGACGAGCGTCTCGCGCTCGTGCGGCGTGTGCGGGAACCCCATGTCAGCGCAGAGAGGCGAGGAGTGCGGGCACCGTATCCGGCGTCACCGACTCGATGAACTGCTCATTGACCATCACCGGCGTGGCAAACCCGCACGCGCCGAGACACTCGACTTCGATGACCGTGTACTTGCCGTCCGGGGAGGTGACGCCGAGCTCCTCGCAGCCGGTGTGCTTGAGCAAGGCGTTCACGACGTCCTCGGCGCCGCACACGTTGCACGGCGACGTGGTGCAGACCTGGATGAAGTGCTTTCCGACGGGGTGCTGATGATACATGGTGTAGAACGACACCACGCCCTTCACGTAGGCGGGGGTGAGCTCGAGCAGCTCGGCCACCTCCGCCATCGCGTCGCTGCTCACCCAGCCGCGCTCCTCCTGCACGATCCACAACGCCGGCAGCAGCGCGGCCATCTTGGTGGGATAGCGCGTCAGCAGCTCGTCGAGCTCCTGCCGGCGCGCGCCGGTGAATACCGGAACGTGAGGCCCGGACTCGTGAAGACCGTGCTGGAGGTCCGAGGGAGCGCGTTCTCCACCCATCTCGTTGCGTGTCGCGCTCATCGGTCGATCTCTCCACGATACCAGGTCGCGCTCTCCCGAATCGCTGCGCTCATCGGTCGATCTCTCCCATCACGATGTCGATGCTCGCGTTGATCGCGATCACGTCCGACAGCAGGTGGCCCTCGACCATCTTCGGGATCGCCGAGAGGTTCACGAACGACGGTGGCCGGATGCGCCAGCGGACCGGCTTGGAGGTGCCGTCCGACACCATGTAATAGCCCTTCTCTCCCTTCGGGCTCTCCACGGCGACGTACGCCTCGCCGATCGGTGGACGCGGACCTTCCATCACCTGCTTGAAGTGATGGATCATGCTCTCCATGTCGCTCGTCGCCTTGGTCTTCGGCGGCAGGATGATGCGGTGGTCGTCGATGTTCACGGGGCCGTCGGGCAGCCGCTCGAGCGCCTGCTCGAGAATCCGCACCGACTGCTTCATCTCCTCGACGCGCACCAGATACCGGTCGTAGACGTCGCCCGTCTGGCCCACCGGGACGTCGAAGTCGTAGGTCTCGTAGTCGAGGTACGGGAAGTCCTTGCGAACGTCGTACGCGACGCCCGACGCGCGGAGCAGCGGACCGGACAATCCGTAGTTCACCGCCTCGTCGGCCGACATCGCGCCGAGACCGACGGTGCGGCCGACCCAGATGGCGTTCTTGCTCAGCATCGTCTCGCACTCGGCGAGCACCTTGGGGAAGGTGCGGCAGAAGTGCGCGAGATCCTCCGTCCAGCCGTCGGGAATGTCGGCGGCCATCCCACCGACCCGCGTCGTCGTCGTGGTGAGGCGAGCCCCGACCCAGTTCTCGAGCATCGTGTACACGCGCTCGCGCTGCTGGAAGATCCAGAGGAAGGGCGTGAAGGCGCCGATATCGATGCAGAACGTACCGAGCCAGACGCAGTGCGAGATGATGCGCGACAGCTCGGCGGCGATCACGCGAAGTACCTTGCAACGCTCGGTGATCTCGATTCCGAACAGCCGCTCCGCGCCGAGCGCGAACGCGACGTTGTTGCCGGGCGAGTTGAGGTAGTCCTCG
>DATFOL010000407.1:0-8981 GCA_035265545.1 Gemmatimonadaceae bacterium
ATCGCGCTCGCGTAGATCCTGCCGCGCGGCGTGTGTCGCATCCACCGATCCGCCAGCGTTCCGCCGCCGACGGCGCCGACGAGCGACGCGATCTGCACGAACAGGATCGCGCTCACCCCCGCCTTCCCCTGTCCGAGCTGGAACCGCTCGCGCAGGATCTCCGGCATCCAGTCGCGGACGATCCATCCCGCGATCGCCGGCAGCGTGAAGTACATCACGAGCAGGATGAAGTTGCGGTTCGTCAGCAGTCCGCGCACGACGCCCGTTCCCGCGCTCGCTGGCGATGACTTCAGTGCGGATCCCTCGACTCGCTGCGCTCGCTCGGGATGACGAAGCATGTCATCCCGAGCGACGTCGAGGGATCCGTACCTGTCAGGCGCGTCGCGCAGGAGCGCGAGCAGCGGGATCGCGTAGATCACGCCGATCATCCCGCCCGTCGAGAACGCCCAGCGCCAGCCGAGCGTCGGCGCTTCGGCGACATACCCGGCGAACCCGCCGATGATCTGCCCGAGATACACGCCGACCTGGTGCACCCCGACGGCGCGCGAGCGCGTGGGGCCGAGGTGATACTCGGTGATCAGTGCGAGAGCGGCCGGAAAGTAGAACGCCTCGCTGATTCCCATGAACGCGCGCGCCGTCAGCAGCTCGTTGAACGTCGTCGCCTGCCCCGTCCACCACGTCACCAACGACCACGCGAACAGGCTCGCCCCGATCACCCACCGGCGGCTGAACCGGTCAGAGATGTACCCCGCGATGGGCCCGAGCAGCGCGTACGTCCACTTGAAGGAGCCGAGGATCAGCCCCCAGTCCGCCCGATTCGCGATCGTCGGGATGTCGCCGACCATCGACGCCTTCATCGTGGCGAGCATCTGCCGGTCGAGGTAGTTGAGCAGCGCCACCGGGACCAGCAACGCGACGACGATCCACGCATAGTGCGGCGACTGGCCGACGGGGAGGATCGACGCGCGCCGTGAGCTCACTGCTCGGCGGGAGCAGCGAGCGGCAGATCGTGGCGCTCGAACAGCGCAATCGATTCGGCGACGATCTTCTCGTAGAGCGCGCGCGATTCCGGCGAGACGACGGACTTGGGCATCCCGGGACGGAAGCCACGGGCCTCGATCCCCGCCGCCACGTTGAGCGGAAAGGTCAACTGATCGAGAATGCGCCCGAGGTCCCGCATCGCCGCCGCCGCCGTCGTGACGTCACCAGATTCTCCATTTCGGCACACGCGGTCGATCCGCACCATCAGTTCCGGCACGATGTTCACGAGACCGCCGATGCAGCCGGCGGCGCCGAGCTCGAAGGCCTCGGGCAGGCGCGTGTCCGCGCCGGACATGACGACGAAGTCCTTCTCGCGACCAAGGGCGATCAGGTCGCGGTGGTACTCGAACTGACCCCCGCTCTGCTTGATGGCGATCATCGGCGCGCGCTCGGCGAAGGCCGCGACGGTGGACAGCTCGATCCGCTTGCCGGCCAGCTCGGGGAAGTTGTACAGCATCACCGGCAGCCCCACGGCGTCGGCGACGTGCAGGAAGTACGCGAGCATGTCGGCCTGCGACACCGGGAAGAACACGGGCGGCATCAGCGCGACTGCGGGCAGGCCGAGCGTCTCCGCGTGGCGCCCGAGTTCGATCGCGGCACGCGGCCGGATGTCGCTGATGTTGGCGAGGACCGGCAATGGCGCCGCCAGCTCGGCGATGGTCGCGAGCGCCGACTTGCGCTCGTCCACCGTGAAGTGCGGAAACTCGCCGGTGCTGCCGAGGGCGAGCATGCCGCTGATGCCGGCGCGCCGCTCGAACTCGATGTGTGCGGCGAGGCTCGGCCGATCGATGCGTCCGAGCGCATCGGTCGGGATCCATTGCGCGGAGTAGACGCCGCTGGGGCTGACGAGGGATGACATCGCGCTGGAGACACGGCTGCTCGCCGCGCGAGGCGTCCCATCAGCTTGCGGCGTCACTTCGGAAGCGTCGCCTGCCAGTCCTGCACGATGTTGAACGGGGGAGGCGGACTCACTGGCACGGCGAACAGGAAGCGGGCGCCATCACGAGTCATCGCCCATTCCGGGATCGTGCTCTGCACCTTGAACAGCCGCCTGGCCGCGCTGGGTCGGAATTGACCTGACGCATCCATCTCGATCGACATCACCGATCCGTCCGGCGTCAGGTAGAGCAGCTCCCGTCCATCGCGGCCCCATCGGGGCGCAATGCCCCCGCCTTCGGAGATGCGAATGCTCTCGCCATGGGTCGCGGCGCCCGTGATCGAGTCGCGCCGAAACTCGGTGAGGAACACTTCGTTCGGGCCAGCCTCACTCGAGACGTACGCGACCCAACGCTGGTCCGGCGAGAGCTGCGCGTGCCACTGATTGAGCTTTCCCGCCAGGAAGGGATGCGTTCTCGACGACGCGCCTCCGCGCGTGCGGACCCAGACGTCTCCCGCGGTGGCCGACGACGTGATCGTCGTGTAGAGCAGGACCTGTCCGTCGGAGCTCAGGCTCGACGGCATCCCGGGTCCCTCGGACTCGAACAGCCGATGCCGTTGGCCGCTGACGGTCTGCTCGAACACACCCGTTGCTCCGCCGCCGGAGCCGTAGAGGAATCGATCGTTGGTGACCCAGAGGGGCGCGCGTTCGAGCTCCGGTCCGAAGGTGAGTCGCCGCGGGATCGCGCTGCGCGTCAGGTCGTACAGCCAGAGGTCCTGGTCCGCCGTCCCCTGCGGTGCGAGGGTCGAGACGATCGCCCGATCACCGTCGGGGGACAGCGCGAGGGCGAAGAATCGTCCCGGCGTGCCCACTCGCGCGAGCTCCTTCCCCTGGCGGTCGAACCAGGTGAGCCGCGCGGGCGGCTCCGGTGCGCGATAGACGAGCGTCTTCGGCGAGACCGAGAAGAAGGCGCCATCCAGATGCGAGCCGATTCCCTCGGCCAGCCGCATTGGCTCGCCGATCATCTCGAGCCGCCGCTCGTCGAAACGCTGCGCGAAGAGTGCTCCGTCGCGTGCGAAGACGATCAGTCCGGGACCTCCATCAGTCGCGGGGACGAAGGCGGCGCCGAAGCCTGTGGTGATCAGGCGGCGTCCAACGCTCGGCGACGTCGCGCCCAGCTCGCCGACGTAGATCCCGGAGGCTTCGGGATTGGAGCGCACGAGGCGCAAGTAGATGAAACGCCGACCGTCCGTCAGGAACGACGGAAAAAGGTGGCCCTCGCCACCGGATCGACCCGACGTCGTCACGATGGTCGCGCGGCCGCCCGAGGCAGCGCATCGGGCCACGCCACCCCCGGGGTTCCCGACCAGAACGTCACCCTCGCGATTCCAGCTACCACCCACGGCGGTATGTGGTGGCTCGCAGATGGTTTGCGGGGCACCACCATCGAGTCCGACCTTCTTCACGATGAAACCCGGATCGTAGGCAAGGAAGCGGCTGTCGGGCGACCAGACCACGGGCGGTATGATCGTGAACACCTCGGTCCCCGGCAGCGGCGCAGGCTGGAGCGCGCTCAGCGTCCGCATCCAGAGTCGCGTGATGCCGTCCGCACCTTCGGTCGCATAGACGAGGCGATGTCCGTCGGGCGACACGGAGAACATTCCCGTTTCCACCAGTCGCCCGGTCACCGGTTCCTGAAAGCGCACGGGTGAGATCGCGACGGACTGCTTACGGGTTTGGCCAAGCGCGAGAAACAGCAGCGCACCGAGCGTGAAGGCGGCAGCGAGGCTCAGCCCGAGCGGCAGGGCCGCGTGGCGCCGAGCACCGGTCCGGACATCGGGCGCAGGCTCGACACCCGTGGTGGCGGCCGAGAGCTGGGCCTCGCTGATCGGCTCGGCCGTGAGGGAAGCCGCCACCCGCTCCGCAGGCAGTCCTCGCCCGTTCGCATCGACGCGCCGGACGGGCGCCACGAAGCGATACCCGCGCTTCGGCACGGTCTCGATGAGCGCGCCGGAATCGGCGTTCTCGCCAAGCGCCTTTCGAATCGCGAAGACGTGATAGGTGAGGTTCGACTCCTCGACGGTGGTGTCGGGCCAGACGGCCTGCATCAGGTGCTCTTTGGTGAGCAGATGACCAGGGTTCGCTGCCAGCACCGCGAGCAGGTCGAACGCCTTCGGAGTGAAGGGCACGGGACGGCCGTCCTTCAGCACCAGGCGTTCATCGGGGATGAGCGTCACCGTGCCGAACACGAGCCTCGACGCTGCCCCGTTACGGTCCACCGCGGCATCATCGTCCGTCCACTGCTCGGCCGCAAGGGTCCTCCCGGCTCCTTCGCACCGCAGCGGAACACGGAAGTGCGGCTTCAAAGAACGTTCAAATCGACATTCAAGCGATCTTCAACGACTCTCTAAAGACGCAGCGAACGCCGGCGACCTACTGTCGGCCCCTCACGGCGCGGCGACTCACCGACCCTTCTCTCGCGACGAGGGACGAGAGCCGCGCCATCAATCAATAGGAGGGAGTCTCGATGCGTCCGAGCATGATGGGATCGATTGTCTTCGCGGCGAGTGTGATCGCCTCAGCCTGCAGCAGTGACGTCTCGAAAGCACCGACGTCGCCGACGGCCGCGTCCTACTCGCCGGCACGACGCGGCGAATCGCTGCCCTTCCGCGGCACCATCACGACCGCCGACCAGGCCGAGATCGCTCCGCCATTCCTCTATTCCGATGGGACCGGCGAGGGCACCGCGACGCACCTTGGTCGCTTCACGACCACCTACTCGGCCATCGCTGACCTGGCGACCCCCACGGCCACGGGCACTTACTACTTCACCGCGGCGAACGGTGATCGACTGGTCGCCACGTTCGCCGGTACCGCCGCGCCCGGGCCGACAGGTATCCCGATCTTCACCGAAGTCCTCACGATCGTGAGTGGGACCGGCCGATTCGCGGGTGCTACCGGAACGTTCACCATGCGCAGGCTGGTCCTGATCGATTTCGCCACGAACACGTCCACTTCGACCGGATCGATGGAGGGGGAGATCAATCTGGGCAAGTAGTGGATCCTCTCTATCCTTCGCCCTGAAGACTTCGACGCTGTGGCAAGCCGATAGCGTAGTCCGACGAGTGCCTGGGGAAGGCCGGCGTGAAGTCGCCACGCGGGGCCGCTCGGACTAGCTTCAGGAACGCGGCATATGGTCGCCGACGCGTTCAGCCTCAGCAGGACGATGGAAAGGGAGACTCCACTGCATGGCCCGTAAGCCGAATTACGACTTCGACAAGCGTCGCAAGGAGATGGATCGCAAGGCGCGGAAGGACGCAAAGCGCGCCGACAAGCAGCAGCGGCGAGAGGAGCGCCAGCCGGAGGATGCGCCGGCGGTGGAACCCTCGGCGTCGAGCGACGAGCAGCCGGGTATCGGTCCGCCTGGCACGGGGTGAAGCCTCAATGGGTGCAGCAAGCCGACAGCCGGAGATGATGGCTATCTGCGCGCGGGCAGGTGAGTGAAGGATGCGTCGCGGTCGGCAGGTGTAGTTCGAGCCGCGCCGACTGACACGAATCGTCGCCGCTCTCGAGCGTCTGTCGAGGGGCGCCTCCTGCGCGGCCGCTCGCGCGAACATCAACGATCTCGTTGCCGGGCGCACGGCTCGCGTCACGATCGACATGGAGAGCCGGCGCCTGCGCCGGGGCGAAGTGGTTCGCTCAGGGGCAGGCGCCGGCGACGAGGTTGTCCTGCGCGAACTGGGTCGGGGTGCCGTAGCTGAATGACCGGTTCAGCTCGTCGGCGATGTAGAGGGAAATGCTCAGCTCATAGAGGCCGGTGCCGCCGCCGAGGAGCGTGTTCGCGGTGGCCAGGAACTGCCGCACGGTCAGGCCGGTCAGCAGCGGCAGCTGCGGCACGTTGCAGATCGTGAGGTCGCCGAACGTCACGTCGGAGGCCCCGGCCGTGATCCCCGCGTCCGCGAAGTCGACGTTTAACTGGAGCGCCACGACCTCGCCGCCGTACGTGCCCGACGAGCTGCTGCTCGGGTTCACCAGGTCGCGGTCCAGTTGGCCCGGGGTCGTGATCGGCGGCAAGAAGGTGAGCAGGGGGTCGAGCCAATTGAACGCCATCGAGTACCCACCCGAGCCGATGATGCCCACTTCGAGCACGCCGGGTGTGGTCGACGATGGGTACACCGTGTTGAACTGGGCGCGGAGCAACTCGTCGGCAGCGGTGCCCTCCGCACCCCATTCGGTCGGCCGGTAGGTGAGGAAGTCGCCAGTCTGCCAACCACCCGCGCCGATGAAGGTGCAGGTGACCGCCTCACCCCGCTCGAGCTGAATCGTTGCCGTGCCCGTGGCAACGTCCACCGCGTTGTTCTCCAGTGCATCGCCACCATTCGCATCCGACGCGCACGCTATGGTCTGGAGCGTCACCCCGACGACCGCGCCCATCTGCACCGTGTAGGTCCCAGGCTTCGCCTTGGCGAAGGTGATCGTGTTCGAGCGCGTCGGATCGGCATCGTCGTCGAGCGTGAAGTCGTTCAGCTTCTTCCCGGTCGAGGTGAACGGGACGTCCCACGCGCCATCGGGCGTGACGTCGAGCACGATGGTGATCCCCTCAGCGGCCCGCCGCTCGGCGCTCACGTCTTGCGCCAAGCTCTGGTGCGAAGGCGCGACACCCGGCGCCACCGCGCCGTCGGGGGTGCAGCCGGCGAGAAGCGCGGAAAGCGCGGACACGGCGAGGGCGAACGTTACCGGATGGCGAGTCATTGATGGTCGAGCTCCACGCGAACAGTCTGAATGATGAGACGGGATGCCCGAGCGTGGAGCAGCGAACGCCGGTTCGCTCGTGGCCCGCTCAGGAGTTCGGAAGAGAGTGCGGGAACCTGCTGCGCGTGGAGTGCTCCACGCGCAGCAGGTTCCAGTCGACGAGCTGCCCGCGCGCCGGTCGCGCTTGTTGCCCATCACCTCGACCGGGTCGTCATATAGATGTCGCTAGAGCCTTCGGCCCCGGGGCGTACGCTGGCTGGAGCCGTCGAGCCGAAGTAGAGCGTGGAGCCGTCCCACGAAAGGAAGGGCCGCGTCTCCGACCCCAGCTTGGTGTTCACGCTCTCGCCGAGATTGACGGGCTCTCCCCACGGCTTCTGTGCGCTCGCTCGCGTCGCCACGAAGATGTCGGCGAGGCCGAGCGTGCCGGTGGTCCCGGGCGTTCCAGTCCGCGTGCTGTAGAAGTAGATCTCGAGCGCGTCGCGGCGCAGGTTCGGCTGACCGTCGTCGCTCGCGGTGTTCACGCCTGGCACCAGTTCCGGTGGACCAAAGGCGCCGGCGCGCCACTCGCTGGAATAGATGTCCGCGTCCCCTGTGACTGGGCCCGCGTCGGGGAAGGCTCCGCCTGACCGGAAGCTCGAGAAGTACAGGACACGTCCACGGCCGGGCTCCTCGATGAGGAAGGGTCCCGCCTCGTTCGCGGCGCTGTTCACCTCGCAGCCGAGATTCTGCGGCTCTTCGAACGTACCGTCGTCGCGACGGCGAGTGACGTAGAGGTCGTCGCCTCCGCACGGCACGTTACCGTACGCGTCCGCATACGGACGGTTGCTGGCGAAGAAGAAAAGGTGGCCGTCGCGGGTGATCGACGGGCAGAAGTCATTGATCTGCGCGGCCGGTGCGACGACCGCGGGCGCGTTCACCGGCGCGTCGAGCCGGATCGGGTTGCTCCACCCGTCACGCTCGCTGTCGCGCGTCGACACCCAGATGTCGAGACCGAGCGACCCCGGTCGGTTCGAGGCGAGATAGAACGTCTTGCCATCCGGCGAGATGTTCGGGCAGCCGTCCAGAGACGACGTGTTGAACCCCGGACTGGTGCCCGGCGTCGCCTCGATCGAGACGGCCAGGGACCATAGGCCGTACGCGTGAGCCCCTGCACGGGAGAGGTCAGCACCATCTCCGGCCAGGGGGGTCACCGGTGTCGACTCGCAGGAGACGGCGAGGGTAGCCGCCAGGGCAGCGCAGAGCGATCGAGTGGCGTTTCTCGTGAACATCCTTCACCTCCATCATCGTTGGCTATCGGTCGGCTCCGCCTTCCGGCAGCGTCGTCGCGGTCGGGCGATGGCCGCGGCGCGTATGGCCGGCGGCGAGGGCTCTAGCGGCAGTGACGCCCTCCGCACCACACTCTGAGAGCGGGGGCTCATCCAGGCGCTCATCTCGCGGCCTACTTGCGGCTCAGCTTCAGCTCAATCGTTTATTGGCGCGCCACCGAGCCCAGTTTTCCACGCGGGCGCTGGCACCGTTGCACGCCGACCATCATCAGATTTTTCGATGTCGCTGTTCAGGCTCCAGACGCTCGGATCGCTCTCCCTCCACGATGGCTCCGGAGCGGCCATCCCGGGACACGGCTCGCAGCGGCGTCGGTTGGCGCTGCTGGCGGTGCTCGCGGCGGCCGGCGAGCGCGGTCGCAGCCGCGACTCGCTCCTCGCCCTCTTCTGGCCGGACGCCCCGCAGGAGCGCGCGCGCCACTCACTCGAGCAGCTGCTCTACGCGATCCGCACGTCGGTGAGCAACGAGGCGTTTCTCGGCGTGAACCCGATCGGCCTGAATCCGGATGTGATCCGCAGCGACGTGACGGAGCTCGAGCGAGCGCTCGCGGAGGATCGGCTCGAGGATGCCGTGGCGGAGTACCGGGGTCCGTTTCTCGAGGGCTTCGCCCTCCCGGACGCGCTGGAATTCGAGCCATGGGCAGACGGTGAACGTGCGCGGCTCGCCAACGCCTATGCGCGGGCGCTCGAGTCGCTGGCGGTGTCGGCCGAGCGGCGATCGGACTTCCGGGGCGCCGCCGAATGGTGGGAGAAGCGGGCGGCGCACGACCCGTACGACTCGCGCGTGGCGCAGTGCCTCATGCGGGCGCTCGACGCCAGCGGCAACCGGGCCCGGGCGATCCAGCACGCAGCGACTCACGAACGGCTGCTTCGGCGGGAGCTAGGAGTGCAGGCGGCCACCGGGGCCTCGGCGCTGGCGGAGCGGTTGCGCGTGGAGCCACGCGCCCAGTCATCGGCGATCGCGCCCGAAGCCGTCGCCGCCGCGACCG
>DATFOL010000408.1:0-10627 GCA_035265545.1 Gemmatimonadaceae bacterium
GTGTTCCTCGACAGTCTGGTGCTTCCGCGCTCGGTGAAGGTGCTCGAGCACGGCGTGCTCGTGGCGGAGACGCCGAACCTCTGGCTCGCGCGCGACACGAACGGCGACCTGAAGGCCGACACCAAATCGCTGGTGCGCGACGACTACGGCACCAAGCAGTCGAATCCCGAGCACAACGCGAACGGGCTTGTATGGGGGATCGACAACTGGATCCACAACGCCAACTACGCGGGGGAGTTCCGGCTGCGCGGCGACACGTTCGAGTACCGCCGGACGCCGTCGGAAGGGCAGTGGGGGCTGTCGATGGACTCGTACGGCCGCTTCTACCGGAACAGCAACGAGGACCCGCTGCGCATCGACGTCGTGTCGGAGCACTACGCGGCGCGGAACGCGAGCCTGACGACGGTGCGCGGGTTGTACGAGCGCATCACGCCGAACGTCGAAGTGTGGCCGGCGCACGCCACGCCGGCGGTGAACCGGGGCTATCAGCCGCAGGTGCTGCGCCCGGACAGCACGCTCGTGCGCTTCACGTCGGCGTCGAGCCCCACGGCGTACGTCGGCGACCGGCTGCCGGCGACGCTGCGTGACAACGTCTTCGTCACCGAGCCGGCGGGGAATCTGGTGGGGCGGTTCGTGGTGCGCGAAGACTCGGCGGGGATGCTCGTGGCGCGCAGCGGCGACGAGCGTCCCAGCTTCCTCGCGTCCACCGACGTGCGCTCGCGCCCCGTGTTCACGACCACGGCGCCCGACGGTACGCTCTACGTCGTGGACATGTACCGCGGCATCATCCAGCATCGGGTGTTCATCACCGGCTACCTCGAAGAGCAGATCAAGAAGTACGGGCTCGAGCAACCGGTCGGCCTCGGGCGCATCTACCGCGTCGTGCACACGTCGACGCGCCGCGCCGCGCGCCCGCGACTCTCGCGCGCCACACCCGCGCAGCTCGTGTCGTATCTCGCGCACCCGAACGGATGGTGGAGGACGACGGCGCAGCGGCTGCTCGTCGAGCGCGGTGAGCGCACCGCCGTGCCGGCGCTGAATCAGCTCGTCCGCTCGGCGCCGAGGGACGTGACGCGTCTGCACGCGCTCTGGACGCTCGACGGGCTCGGCGCCGCGGACGCCGCGGTGATCGGCGTGGCACTCGCTGACCGTTCGGCGCACGTCCGCGCGGCGGCGGTGCGCATCGCCGAGCCGGCGCTGCGGCAGACCGGCGCGCCGCTCACGGCGGCCGTGATGCGACTGGTGGACGACGCGACCCCCACCGTGCGGCGCCAGCTCGCCGCCTCGTTCGGGGAGCTACCCGCCGGAGATCGCGAGCGTGCGCTCGCCACGCTCGCGGCGCGCGCGGGCGACGACCCGATCGTCGCCGACCTCGTGGTGAGCGGCCTCGCGGGACGCGAGCGGCCGTTCCTCGAGGGAATCCTGGCGTCGGCGAGCGGAGCGCCCGCCGGGCCGGCGGCCACGGTCCGCTCGCTCACGGGTGCACTTCTGCGCATGCGTGACACTGCCGCTGTGCGACAGGTGCTCGCCTGGGCGGCGGAAGATGCACGTCCGCGGTGGCAGCGACTCGCGCTGCTCGAGGGGCTGCAACCGGCCGGGCCGCAGTTCGGATTCGGAGCGGCGGGTGCCGGTCGTGGTCGGGGCGGCGCGGGCGGTGGCGCCGGCGCCGGGGTTGGCGCCGGTGGTGGAGGTGGTGCTGGCGCGAGTGGCGGAGCTGGCGCCGGTGCTGCGGACAGCGCCGGTCGTCCCGCGACGAGTGAGCCGGAAGAGGTTGGCGCACCGCCGGCTCGCGGCGGAGGGGGCGGCGGCTTCCGCGGCGGCGCGCCGGCGCTCACGCTCTCCGCTCCACCGGCGGCGCTGCTGGCGATGGTCGAGGGCGCGGACAGCGCATTGAGCGCGCGGGCTCGGCGCGTCGCCGCGACGCTGGACTGGCCCGGGAAGCCGAGACCCGCGGGCCCGGAGGCGCGACCGCTCACCGCCGAGGAGCAGCGCCGCTACGCCGCCGGTCAGCAGCAGTTCGCCGCGACCTGCGCCGGCTGTCACCAGGCCAATGGTCAGGGGCTGCCGGGCGTGGCGAGGAGTCTCGTCGGCTCGCGCTGGGCGCTCGCCCCCGCGCCGCAGGTGATCCGCATCGTGCTGCACGGCAAGGAAGGCGAGATGCTGATGCCCCCCATCGGCGGCTCGATGACGGACGAGCAGGTCGCGTCGGTGCTCACCTATGTGCGCCGGTCGTGGGGCAACACGGCGACCGCCATCGCTCCGGCGGACGTGCAGGAAGTGCGCGGCGCGACGGCGGGGCGGAAGAAGGCGTGGACGGAGGCGGAGTTGGCGGCCGTGAGGCGGTGAAACAGTGAGTTGGTGAGTTGGAGCGTGGGCTCGTTAGTCGGTTTTAGGTGAGTTGAACGGCAATGCCACGAACCGGCGTGGAGAATCCATTGAGGGATCTCCACGCCGGTTGTGCTCTGAGCCGTTCAACTCACCAATCAACCGACCAACTAACTCGCTATCCAACTCACCAACTCACGAAGCATTGCTAAGCGTGCGCCGCCCAAGCCAGCTCTCCCGCCTTGTACGGAATGCACGGCTCCCACTTTCCCGGCGTCTCTTCGTAGCGCTGCGCCTGCGTGCAGCCGATCTCCGAGGTGAAGTAGCCCAGTAGCGCCAGCTCCTTCATCATCCGGAAGTAATGCGGCGGTGCGTCCGCCGTGATCGCGGGTGCGGGATTGGAGTTCTGCCCGCCCGCGTTCTCCTTCCGCTGGTCCGAGAGGTACGCGTCGCCTTCCTTTCCCGTTTCGCCCGCCTCGGCGTTCACGGGCACCGGCGGCAGACCCTTCTTCGCGCGGATCGCCGCGTCGCGCTGGTCCATCATCCGCTTCTGCTCGCGGTCGAGCTGCGTCAGCACGGCGAGCCGCTGCTCGGGTGTCGCGGCCATGAAGTCCACCTTGTGCGCCTGCTGGGTGGCCTCGTTCACCTTCCGCATCCCCTCGCGGAAGATCTGTTGATCGCGCGGGCTGTAGCCGTCGGTCACCATCAGCGCCATGAACGCCCCGGTCTTCGCCGCCTTCGCGCCCGGCGTCTTGGTCGCGGGGAGGATCGTCTCGGCGATCTCGTCGAGCAGCGCCACTTCCTGCGTGGTGAACGGTTTTGCCGGTGCCGCACCCGCTGCGGCCGTCGTCTCGCGCGCCGGCGTGCCCGCCTTCTCGCACGCGGTGAGCAGGTTGGTGCCGCCTACCAGCGCCGCGCCGCCCAGGAGGGCGCTCACGCGGCGGATGGCCTCGCGCCGGTCGATGACCGTCTGTCCGTGCTCCTTCTCGTCTGACATGGGCTCCGACCGGTTCACAGGTTGCGCCGATTGAGCTCGCCCACGGCGAAGTCCGCGGCGCGCGCGGTCAGGGCCATGTAGGTGAGCGAGGGATTCACGCAGTTCGCCGACACCATGCACGCGCCATCCGTGACGAAGACGTTCGGCGCATCCCACACCTGATTGTGCTCGTTGAGCACCGACGTCTTGGCGTCGCGGCCCATGCGCGCCGTCCCCATCTCGTGGATGCCCATGCCGGGGAAGTACTCGTTGTCGTAGGTGCTCACGCGCTTCACGCCCGTCTGCTCGAGCAGCTCGGCCATGTCGGCTATCATGTCCTTGCGCATCGCCGCTTCGTTCGCGCCCGTCGCGCAGTCGATCTTCAGCACCGGCAGCCCCCACTTGTCCTTCTTCGTCGTGTCGAGGCTGATGGTGTTCGCGTGGTTCGGCAGCATCTCGCCGAACGCCGTCGCGCCGACCGACCACTCGCCCGGCAGGGACATCGCGTCCTTGAACGCTCCGCCGATGCCCAGCTCCTTCACCGCGCGCGACCACCCGGCGCGGCTCGCGCTGCCCTGGTATCCGAAGCCCCGCAGATACGGCCGCTTGTCGCCGAACAGGTTGCGATAGCGCGGAATGTAGAAGCCCACTGGCCGCCGGCCGTGGTAGTACTTGTCGTCCAGCCCCTCGATCGTGCCTTCCGCGCCGCAGCGGAAGTGATGGTCCATCAGGTTGTGTCCGAGCTCACCCGAGCTGCTGCCCAATCCTCCGGGCCACACGTCGGTGGCCGAGCGCATGAGGAGCCAGGTGGAGTTCATCGCGGACGCGCAGAGGAACACCACCTTCGCCTGATAGTCCGTGGTCTGCTCGGACACCGCGTCGAGCACGCGCACGCCAGTCGCGCGCTTCTTGTCCTTGTCGTAGAGCACCTCGGTGACGATCGACCACGGCTTGAGCGTGAGGTTGCCCGTCTTCGCTGCGGCGGGCAGGGTGGACGACTGGGTGCTGAAGTACGCGCCGTACGGACAGCCGAGCCAGCACGCGTTGCGGAACTGGCAGGGCGCGCGCCCTTCCTTCGCTTGGGTGAGATTGGCGACGCGGCCGGGGATGACCCGCCGCTTGCCGCCGAACGCCTTGATCGCGCGCTGCGCGATGAGCTCCTCGCCGCAATTGAGCGCGATCGGCGGCTGGAACTCGCTGTCGGGAAGCTGCGGGAGGTTCTCGCGCGAGCCGCTGACGCCGACGTGTCGCTCGACGTGGCTGTACCACGGCGCGATGTCCTTGTAGCGGATCGGCCAGTCGGTCGCGATCCCTTCCTTCGCGTTCGCCTCGAAGTCGTAGTCGCTCCAGCGGTAGCTGTGCCGGCCCCACATCAGCGAGCGGCCGCCGACCTGATAGCCGCGATACCAGTCGAAGCGCTTCACCTCGGTGTACGGCGACTCCCGATCGTTCACCCAGAAGGCGAGGTTCTTCTCGTTCAGCGGATAGTCGCGCTTGAGGACGGGGTATTCCTCCTCCATGGCACGCGTGCGTCCGCCGCGATGGAGGTACTCCCACGGCGCCTTCGTGGCGTTCACGTAGTCCTTCACGTGCTCCACGTTCCGGCCGCGCTCGAGAAGCAGCACCTTGAGTCCCTTTTCGGTGAGCTCCTTGGCGGCCCAGCCGCCGGAGATGCCGGAGCCCACCACGATGGCGTCGTAGACCGTAGACTGCTGCCCGCTAGGCTGCTGCACGCTGGTCCTCTCCCGTTCGTGTGAAAGCGCCTTTTTGCGCGTCGAACGCACAATGTGCGTACGTGCACGAGGAGCAGCGAGGGGCATGCCCACGCGCTCCCCACAGCGCGTCGCACGATGGTCGCCGACCAAGCGGAGTCAGCGATGGCTCCGGAACGCCAGGGTCGATGGCCGCGAGCAGACGCGCCGATGCTCGGACTACGCAAACGAAAAACGGCCCGCTGAGAAGCGGGCCGTTCTTCGTGCCGATCGATGGGAGAGCGCGTTTCGAAGCCCTGTTGGAACAGGTTGGGTGGCCCGGACTCAGCTTCGTCTTCCCCCGCACTGGGGGCGTGACGTCACTGCGCCGTTGGGTCCCCGGCTTCGAAAGGTGTCGGCTCGAAACGGAAAGCTCGCCCACCGCCGGAACGGAGGTAAATCTATAGGGGCGATACGCTTAGGTCAACCTCAACATCACCGTCGGCATCTCGCGAGCACCTCCCGTCTCGTCACGTCGCTCGATTCCGTATCTTTACGACATGTCGTCACAACTCGAGCCCGCGCAACACGCATGACCTCGGCGGACGCCGGGGAGTGGGCGGCACTGCGGGCCGCGCTCGCCGACCAGTACACGCTCGAGCGCGAGATCGGACGCGGTGGGATGGCCACCGTCTTCCTCGCCCAGGACCGCAAGCACGACCGTCCGGTCGCGCTCAAGGTGCTCTCCGCCAACCTCGGTGCCGTGCTTGGCGCCGCGCGCTTCCGGCGCGAGATCGCGATGGCAGCGCGGCTGCATCACCCGCACGTGCTCTCCGTCTTCGACTCGGGCGAAGCAGCGGGCCGGTTGTGGTACTCGATGCCCTACGTCGCGGGCGAGAGCCTGCGCGACCGGCTCACGCGGGAGCTGCAGCTCCCCGTGGACGACGCGGTCAGGATCGCGCGCGAGGCGGCGAACGGACTCCACTACGCGCACCGGCAGGGGATCGTCCACCGGGACGTGAAGCCGGAGAACATCCTGCTCACCGAGGACGGCACGACGCTCGTCGCGGACTTCGGCATCGCCCACGCGCCGGCCGACGACGAGACCGGCGGCGCGGCTCGTCTCACCGGATCGGGGCTCACCATCGGCACACCCGCCTACATGAGCCCGGAGCAGGCGGCCGGTGAGCGCAATCTCGACGGGCGGAGCGACGTGTACGCGCTCGGCGCCGTGCTCTACGAGATGCTCGCGGGCGAGCCGCCGTTCACCGGCCCCACGCCCCAGGCGGTGCTCGCCAAGATCCTCACCACACCGGCGCCATCCGCGCGCGTGACGCGGCCCGGCGTGCCTCCCGCGCTCGACGCGGCGCTCGCGCGCGCGCTCGCCACCGTGCCGGCAGACCGCTTTGCGACGGCCGCCGAGTTCGCGCAGGCGCTGGAGGCGTCGCTCCTCACGCCGTCGGGCGAAGCGGCAGCAGCGGCCGCTGCGTCGCCGGTCACCGGACGGCGGCACCCACGCTCGAGCGTGGTGCTTCTGCTCGCCGGCGCGGCGCTCGGCGTGGGCGCACTCCTCGTCTGGTGGCGCGTGGCTGCCCGCGCCGGCGATGCGGGCGCCGAGAGCAGCCGCTCGGCCCCGGCGGCCGCGACGACGCGCCTCGCGGTGCTTCCATTCGAGAACCTTGGCCGACCCGAAGATGCGTACGTCGCCGACGGGCTCACCGACGAGATCCGGAGCAAGCTGGCTGGCGTGCCGGGGGTGCAGGTGATCGCGCGTGCGAGCTCCAACCAGTACCGGCAGACGGGGAAGACGCTGCAGCAGATCGCCGCGGAGCTCGGCGTGCAGTACCTGCTCACGGCCACCGTGCGCACGGAGCCCGCTCGCGGCGGGAAGGCGGCGCGCGTGCGCGTGAGCCCGGAGCTGGTTCAGCTGAGCGGCACCGTGGCGCCGGTGAGCCGATGGGCACAGCAGTTCGACGCCGAGCTCACCGACGTGTTCGCGATGCAGGGAGACATCGCCACGCGCGTCGCAGGGGCGATGGACGTGGCGCTCGGTGGGAGCGCGCGGGCGCGGCTGGCGGCGGCACCGACGCGGAACGCCGACGCATACGACGCATACCTGCGCGCAGAAGCTGCGACCGGCGCGCTCACCGTCGCCGAGCCGAACGGGCTCCGGCGCGCGCTGGGCTACTACGCACAGGCGGTGAAGCTCGACCCGGGCTTCGCCGAGGCGTGGGCGGGGCGATCGCGCGCGGCGTCGGCGCTCTACTACAACGCCGTGCCGACGGCCGCGCTCGCGCGCGAGGCGAAGGAGTCCGCCGCGCGCGCACTCGAGATCGCCCCGGAGCGCGCGGATGCGCACCTCGCGCTCGGCGCGTCCTACGCGTTGGTCGAGAAGGACTACGCGCGCGCGCTCGTGGCGTTCGAAGCGGGTCGCCGCGTGGCGCCGGACGACGTCGAGCTACTGACCGCGAGCGCGAGCGCCGAGCGATCGCTGGGCCAGGTGACCGCCGCCATCCGCGACTTCCGCGCGGCCGCGGCGCTCGACCCGCGCTCGGCGGCCATCGCCGCGCGCCTCGCCGTCACGCTCATCCGCGCGCGACAGTATGCGGAGGCGCGCGCCGCGGCAGACCGCGCGCTCGCGCTCGCGCCCGGGAGCGCGTTCAACGTCCAGACGCGGGCGATGGTGGAGCTCGGGCGCGGCGACCTGGCCGGCGCGCGCGCCATCCTCGCAGCCGCGCCGGCCACGCTCGACCGGAACGCGCTGGGCGCCGTGATGGGCGCGTACTGGGACCTCGCGTGGGTGCTCGACGACGCAGGGCAGCAGCGATTGCTCGCCCTGGGCCCCGACGCGTTCGACGGCGACCGCGGGAACTGGGCGTGGGTCCTCGCGCAGACGTACGCGCTGCGGGGCGACGACGGTCGCGCACGTGCGTACGCCGATTCGGCGAGCGCGGCGTACGAGGCACAACTTCGTGACACGCCCGACGATGCGCAGCGCCTCATCCTGCACGGGCTCACCCTCGCCATGGTCGGACGCGGTGCCGAGGGCGTGCGCGAGGCCGAGCGCGGTGCGTCGCTCCTGCCGACGAGCAAGGACGCGTATACCGGCGCGTACCTCCAGCACCAGCTCGCGCGCGTATACCTGCTCGCCGGCCAACGCGAGCGCGCGCTGGATGTGCTGGAGCCGCTGCTCCGCATGCCGTACTACCTCTCGCCCGGATGGTTGCGCATCGATCCCACGTGGGCGCCGCTCAGGGGCAATCCGCGGTTCGAGCGGCTGCTAGCTGAACGGCGGTGAGTTGGTTGGTTGGAGGGTGGGATCGTGAGTTGACCGCCTCGGGAAGCTCCTGCCTCCCGAGGCCGTTTCCTCACCAACCCACGAGCCACCAACCCACTCACCGCTGTTCCCCAACCAACCCACGATCCAACTCACTAACTCACCGTTCTGTCGATCCGGCGTGATGCCATTCGTATGAAGGGAAAGCCACTCATACGGAGGAGAGCCATGCGGAAGCTGATGGTGCTGGAGAACGTCACTCTGGACGGCGTCATGCAGGCGCCCGGCGGCAAGGACGAGGACCGGCGCGGTGGGTTCGAGCACGGCGGCTGGTCTGGTGCGTACAACGACCACGTGAAGATGCAGGTGATGGGAGAGGGGATGTCGCGCGGTGCCGACATGGTGCTGGGTCGCTGGACGTACGAGAAGTTCTACCACGTGTGGGCGGGGCGGACGGACAACCCATTCACCGCCGTGTTCGAGCGCTCGCAGAAGTACGTCGCCTCGCGCACGCTCCGCGCACCGCTGGCGTGGGTGAACTCCACGCTGCTCGAGGGCGACGCGGCCGACGCGGTCGCGGCGCTCAAGCAGCAGCCCGGGCTCGATCTCCTCGTCATGGGGAGTGGGATGCTGGCGGACTCGCTGATGCGGCGCGGCCTCGTGGACGAGTACCAGCTGTTGATTCACCCGCTCGTGCTCGGGAGCGGCCAGCGACTGTTCAAAGAGGACGCGCCGCGCACTCCGCTCCGGTTGGTCAGAAGCGTGCCGACCACCACGGGGGTGATCATCGCGACCTACGAGCCGGCGGAGCGCACCGCTCTGGCGGAGGTGTAGCTTGCCGAGCGACACGCGCGCGACCGATCGCCGCCAGGAGACGAGACGGATGAAGCTCTATCTCATCAGCATGTACCAGCCGGGCGACGGCACGCCGGCGCCCCCCGAGATCCTCGAGCCGGTGATGCGCGAGATGTTCGCGATCAAGCGGGAGCTCGAGGCGTCGGGGAGCTGGGTGTTCGCGGGCGGGCTGCACCCGCCGAGCACGGCGACGGTGCTCAAGGCCGCGGGCGACGACGTGCTGCTCACCGACGGACCGTTCGTCGAGGGAAAGGAGCACCTCGGCGGGTTCACGATCATCAAGGCGCCAGACCTCGACGCCGCGCTCGCGTGGGGACGCCGGTACGCGCGCGCCGCACCCGGATTGTCGATCGAGGTGCGTCCGTTCCAGGGCGAGGCCGAGGATTAGTCACGCCGTGCCGGCGCTCGCGACGGCCGAGATCGAGCGGGTGTTCCGCGCGGAATACGGTCGCGCGGTGTCGGTGCTCGTGCGAGTGTGCGGCGACATCGACGCGGCCGAGGAGGCGGTGCAGGACGCATTCGCCGCGGCCCTCGAGCGGTGGCCGCACAGCGGCGTACCGCCGAGCCCCGCGGGCTGGATCATCACCACGGCGCGCAACTGCGTGGTCGACCGTTTCCGGCGCGAGTCGTCGCGCGACCAGCGCCACGCCGCGGCGGCCGCGCTGCTCGAGCACGACGCGCCGGACGAGCCAGCGCTGGAGGAGGAACCGGTGCGCGACGACCAGCTCCGACTGATCTTCACCTGCTGCCACCCCGCGCTCGCGACGAACGTGCAGGTGGCGCTGACCCTGCGCCTGCTCGGCGGACTGACCACGGCGGAGATCGCGCGCGCGTTCCTCGTGCCCGAGGCCACGATGGCGCAGCGGCTGGTGCGCGCGAAGGGGAAGATCCGCGACGCGCGGATCCCCTATCGCGTGCCGGAGGCGCATGAGCTGCCCGCGCGCCTCCGGGCGGTGATGGCGGTGATCTACCTCGTCTTCAACGAGGGCTACACGGCGAGCGCGGGTGAGCGGCTCATCCGCGAGGACCTCTGTGCCGAGGCGATCCGGCTCGGCCGGCTGCTGGTGGAGCTCGTCCCCGACGAGCCGGAAGCGCTCGGGCTCGTCGCGCTGATGCTGCTGATCGACGCGCGCCGCGCCGCACGCACCACGCCGGATGGCGCGATGCTGCTGCTCGGCGAGCAGGATCGCGCGCTGTGGGACCGCGCGCTGGTCGCCGAGGGGCAGGCGCTCGTGCGGCGCTGTCTCGCGCTGAATCAGCCGGGCCCGTACCAGCTCCAGGCAGCGATCAACGCGGTGCACGCCGATGCACCGAGCGTGGAGCAGACGGACTGGCGGCAGATCGTCGCGCTGTACGACCTCCATGTCGCGATCGCGCCGAGCCCGATCGTGGCGCTGCACCGCGCCGTCGCGGTCGCGGAGCTGGACGGCCTCGAGGCAGGGCTCGCGCTCGTCGACGCGCTCGCGCTCGACGACCACCATCTCCAGCACGCGATCCGCGCGG
>DATFOL010000409.1:0-3765 GCA_035265545.1 Gemmatimonadaceae bacterium
CGCGCGACTCTCGCGCGAGACGGTTCGTGCGAGGCTGCAGCGCGAGATGCCTGGCGACGCGTACGTCGCCGTCACGCCGTTGGCCGATATCGTCGGCCAGCAGAAGCGGTCGTGGCGACTCGGCGCGACGATGTTCACCGCGTTCGGAGCGCTGGCACTGGTGATCGCGGGTCTCGGTCTCTACAGCGTGATCGCCTACGACGTCACGCAGCGTGCGCACGAGCTGAGCGTGCGCGTCGCGCTCGGCGCCCGCGCGCGAGACGTCACGCGCGTGGTGGTGGCACAGGGGTTCCGCTTCGCGATCGTCGGCATCGGCATCGGAATGGGTGTGGCGCTGCTCGGTGCGCGATGGCTCCAGCCGCTGTTGTTCCGCCAGTCAGCGACGGACCCGTCGGTGTATGCGGGGGTGGGCGTGGTGCTGCTGGTGGTGTCCATCGCCGCGTGCGCGGCCCCGGCGCGACGGGCGACGCGCGTGGACCCCATGGTCGCTCTGCGCGCAGACTGAGCCGGCTGGTGGCGCATCGACCACCGCGTCCCGCTCTCGCGCCAACTTTTTGAAATGACAGACTCCATGCGCGAATGGCTCGCACGCTTTCGGGACTGGCTGCGCCGAGGCACGCTCGACGCAGAGCTCGACGAGGAGCTCGCCTTTCACCGCGCGCAGATCGAGCGCGACACGCGAGCCGCCGGTGCCTCGCCCGACGAGGCGGCGTGGGCGGCGCGGCGGCGGCTGGGCAGCACGGTCAGAGTGAAGCGGGAAGCGCGCCGGCGGTGGTCGGTGCCGTTCCTCGACCAGTTTCTGGACGACGTGCGGTACGCGCTCCGAGGCCTGCGCGCGTCACCGGGATTCACGGCCGGCGTCGTCATCACCCTGGGCCTCGGTCTCGGCGCGAACACGGCGATGTTCGGTGTCGTGGATCGGCTGCTCTTCCGGGCGCCGCCGCTGCTGCGCGACCCGGGGACGGCGCATCGTGTCTACGGGTTTCGGACGCGTCGCGGCGTCGAGGACGTCGGTGGCGTCGATCAGTACGCGCGCTACCGCGACATCGTCCGGTGGACGAGCTCCTTCTCAACGGTCGCCGGCTACACGATCCGCGATCTCGCCGTCGGCGTGGGAGACGAGGCGCGCGAGATGCGCGTCGGCGTCGTCAGCCCGAGCTTCTTCGGATTCTTCGACGCGGCGCCGGCGCTCGGTCGCTATCTCACCGAATCGGAATCGACGCCGCCCGGCGCGGCACCGGTCGTCGTGCTGGGATACGGCGCGTGGCAGTCGCAGTACGGTGGCCGACGCGACGTGCTGGGCACCACCCTGCAGGTCGGGTCCGCCGTGTACACCATCATCGGCGTCGCGCCGCGCGGGTTCGTGGGACTCTGGGGGGAGCGGCCCCCCGCGGCGTACGTCTCCCTCGCCAGCTACGCCGAGGCGGAGAGCGGGTTGAAGGCGAGCGCCTGGTGGACGACGTACAGCTGGGGATGGATGTCGACGATGGTGCGGCGAAAGCCCGGGGTGACGATCGCCCAGGCGAACGCCGACCTCACGAACGCCCTGGTGCGAAGCTACGAAGCGGAGCGCGCCGAGGACCCGTCGGTGGGGCCGGTCGCCGTCGTCCGTCCGCGCGCCGTCGTCGGCTCGATCCTCGAGCATCGCGGGCCCAAGGCGTCGAGCGACGCGAAGGTCGCGACGTGGGTCGCCGGCGTGTCCGGCATCGTGCTGCTCATCGCCTGCGCGAACGTGGCGAACCTGCTGCTCGCGCGGGCGCTGCGCCGCCGCCGTGAGATCGCGCTGCGTCTCGCGCTCGGGATCACCCGCCGCCGACTGCTCAGTCAACTGCTTACCGAGAGCGTGCTGCTCGCCGCGCTCGGCGGCGTTTTGGGGCTTGGCGTGGCGCACTGGAGCGGCGTGGCGCTTCGCACGTTCGTGTTGGAGCGGAGCGACGCACCCGCGGGGATCAGCGATCCCCGCACGGTGTGGTTCGCGGCTGCTGTGGCGTTCGTCGTCGGCGTGCTCACGGGCCTCGCGCCCCTCGTTCAGGCGGGCAGTGGGCAGCTCGTGTCCGACCTACGTTCCGGTGCCCGCGACGGCGCACATCGGAGATCCCGCACTCGCTCGACGCTGCTCGTGGGTCAGGGTGCGCTGTCGGCGGCGCTGCTCATCGGTGCGGCGCTGTTCGTGCTCAGCCTGCGCAACGTCGAGAAGTTCCGCCTCGGTTACGACACCGACCCGGTGCTCCTCGTCCAGGTCAACAAGCGCGGGGTCGTGCTCGACAGCGCTCGGTTGGTGGCGCTGCGGCATCGACTGCTCGACGCGGCGAAGACGACTCCCGGCGTCGAGTCGGCGAGCCTGCAGTCGTCGGTGCCATTCGGGAACACGAGGAGCCAGATGCTCTTCGTCGAAGGGATCGACTCGGTGGCACGTCTCGGACGGTTCCGCTACAACAGCGTCTCGCCCGAGCACTTCGCCACGCTGGGGACGCGTGTCCTGCGAGGTCGCGGCGTGACCGACGAGGACACGCCGACGAGCCCGCGGGTGATGGTGGTGAGCGAGGCGATGGCGCGGGTGCTGTGGCCGGGCCGCGACCCGGTCGGCGAATGCGTGCGTCTGCGCGTCGTCACGGCGCCGTGCACCCGGGTGGTGGGCGTGACCGAGAACGTCCAGCAGGAAGACCTCGGCGAGGATCCCGGGTACTACTATCACCTCGCGGCGGCGCAGGCTTCGCCCCAGTCGGGCGGACTCTTCGTGCGCACGCGCGGCGATGCCGGTCGCTTCCGCGAGGTCGTTCGCGCGCGGTTGCAGAGAGAGATGCCTGGTGCGTCGTACGTCACGGTCACGCCGTTCGCCGACATCGTCGGCGACGAGAAGCGCTCGTGGCGGTTGGGGGCGACGATGTTCGCGGTGTTCGGGGTCCTCGCCCTGGTGATCGCCGCGGTGGGGCTCTACAGCGTGATCGCCTACGACGTCACGCAGCGCGCGCACGAGCTGAGTGTGCGCGTCGCGCTCGGCGCTCGCGCGCGCGACGTCACCCGCGTGGTGGTGGCGCAGGGATTCAGATTCGCGACGATCGGCATCGGATTGGGGATGGGTGTCGCGCTGCTCGGTGCGCGCTGGCTCCAGCCGCTGCTGTTTCGGGAGTCGGCCACGGACCCGGCGGTGTACGCCGGAGTGGGGCTCGTGCTGCTCGTGATCTCCATGGCCGCGTGTGCGGCGCCGGCGCGGCTCGCAACGCGGGCGGACCCGATGGCGGCTCTGCGCGCGGACTGACGCCGGCGTACGCGCTGCGGCCCGTAGCGATTGGACTGGCCTTTCAGGGGCCTCGTTCGCTGGCCGATCGAGCCGGTGAGATTCAAACCTTCCCGGCCGTCCTGACATCCAACCGGTGGACACTCGCCGCGCGACTCCATCCCGCGCGACGTCAGGCTACTGCATCACCCCAGCGCCGTCCCTTCACGATCTGGAGCCACCCCACCATGCGGCAGCTCGTCTGCTCCACTCTTCTCTCCCTGCTCGTCGCCTCGTCGCTTACGGCCCAGACGCGCACGATCGCCGAGCGACTCGGTCATCCCCGCGACGCCAAGCTGCTCATCCTGCACGCCGACGACGTGGGCGTGGCGCATTTCGAGAATGCCGCGAGCTTCGATGCGCTCGACAAGGGTGCCGTCAACTCGGCGAGCATCATGATGCCGACGCCGTGGGTGACCGAGGTGGCCGAGTACGCGAAGACCCATCCGAACGCGGACCTCGGACTGCACCTCACGCTCAACAGCGAG
>DATFOL010000410.1:0-11666 GCA_035265545.1 Gemmatimonadaceae bacterium
AGTCGTCGGCCGATCGCGCCGCGTTCGCCAGCGCGCGGCTCGCCATGAGGATCACGCGCCCGCCCACGCCCTCCACGTAGCCGACCTGCTCCTCGTACGCGCGACGGACGTCGTCCCGGGTCACCGACGGCGTCGGCGCTAGGTGATCCGTTCCGGCGCCGAACGCGATCGCCCCGCCCTCGGCCTTCGCCTCCGCCTGTGCGCGCCGAATCAGCTCCTGCGCCGACCGCCAGGTCAGCCCGCCGCCGCGCTGTGCCGTGTCCATCGCCTCGGCGATCGCGAAGCCGTACGTCCAGAGGTGGCGCCGGTATGCGAGCGTCGCATCCCAGTCGATCGCGTTCTCGGTGAACACGTCCACATCCCGCCGCGGGTCGGCTACCACGTGTGCCGCCGCGTATGCGACGCGCGTGCGGAATGGTCCGGTCGGGTGTGGCCAGGCGCGCGGCGCGCTCAGGGTGAAGGGGGCGAGCGAGCCGTCGAGGCAGGGCAGGGTGAGCGTGCGCGTCATCGCGCGATCACGCCGGCTGGAGCGCGCCGACCCGCGGCAGGGCCGGCACGTCGAGCCAGCGCTGCTCGGCCCACGACTTCAGCCCGAGCTCTGCCAGCTGTACTCCCTTCGCACCTTCATAGAAGTCGTAGATGTACGGCGTGCCGATCGCCACGTGACGAAGGAACATCTCCCACTGGTACTTGAACGCGTTGTCGAACTCTCCGTTGTCGGGCACGTCCTGCCAGTCGGCGAAGAAGTCGAACAGGTTCTCGATGTCGGGGTTCCACGTTGGTCGAGGCGTGTTCACGCGGTGCTGCGTCTTGCAGCCGCGGAGTCCCGCCACGGCGCTTCCCTCGGTGCCGTCCACCTGGATCGACAGCAGCTCGTCGCGATACACGCGTACCGCCCACGACGAGTTGAATTGCGCGATGATGTCTCCTTCCGGGCCGGCGAGCTTGAAGGTGCCGTACGCCGCGTCGTCCGCGGTCGCCGCGTAGCGACGCCCCTTCTCGTCGACACGCTCGGGAATGTGCGTCGCCCCGATGCACTGGACAGCCGTGACCTCGCCGAAGGTGTGGTCGAGGACATAGCGCCAATGACAGAACATGTCCGCGATGATCCCGCCGCCGTCCTGGGTGCGGTAGTTCCAGGACGGACGCTGCGCGGACTGCCCCCCCCAGTCGCCCTCGAACACCCAGTAGCCGAACTCGCCGCGCACGCTGAGGATCCGGCCGAAGAACCCCGAGTCCACCAGCCGCTTCAGCTTCCGGATGCCGGGCAGGAACAACTTGTCCTGCACGACGCCGTGCTTCACCCCCGCCTGGTCGGCGAGCCGCGCGAGGTCGAGCGCCTCATCGGTGCTCACCGACAGTGGCTTCTCGCAGTAGACGTGCTTCCCGCGCTCGATCGCCTTTCGCACGTTCGCCGCGCGAAGCTGAGTGAGCGTCGCGTCGAAGTAGATCGGGTCGGTGTCGTTCGAGAGAGCCTTGTCGAGGTCCGTCGTGAACCGATGAATGCCGTACTGTTCGGCCAGCGCGCGCAGCTTGCGCTCGTCGCGCCCGACGAGGATCGGGTCGGGCATCAGCCGCGTGCCGTCGGGCATCGGGACGCCGCCCTGCTGCCGAATCGCGACGATCGACCGCACGAGATGCTGGTTGAGCCCCATGCGTCCGGTGACGCCGTTCATGACGATGCCGATCGTGTTTGCGCCCATGTCGATTCTCTTGACCCGGTGTGCGTGGAGAGTGAAGTCAGGCGTGTTCGAGGATCGCCACCGGCGGCGCATCCGTCGCGCGTCGCCGCGGCAGGAACGCGATGGCGAGCGCGCCGACGATCGCGAAGGCGATGAGCGTCGAGAACCCGGGAACGTAGCTGCCCGACGTGTCGTGCAGCCGGCCCACGAGCACCGGTGCGGTCGCCTCGGCCACCCCGTCCGCCGCGAGGATGATGCCCATCGCACGGCCGAGCACCCGCGTGCCGAACAGCTCCGCGGCCATCAGTGGGATGACCATGTACTCGCCGCCGAGTCCGATCCCGAACACGATCGCGAACAGTGTCACCGCACCGGGCGTGCTCGCATAGAGCAGGATCGGGATCGAGGCGGCAACGAGCGTATAGATGAGCAGCATCACCCACTTCTTCGGCCACCGGTCGGCGAGCCATCCCATCGCGAGACGGCCCGCGAGGCTCGCGAAGAGCGTCAGGGAGGCCACGCCGGCCGCAGCCTTCTGCGTGTATCCGTGATCGAGACTCAGATACAGCTTGAGGTGCTGGTTCGCTCCCCCGACGGCGGCGATCGAGCACATGCTGCCGACCATCAGCAGATAGAACGCCGGATTGCGGAGCACGTCGCGGATCGGTGCGAGCGGTGGTCGCGCAGCGCGTGGCGCGGCGTCGGCGGAGCCCGGAGGCGATTCCTTCACAACGAGCGCGAGCGGCAGCGCGACGATGATGATCAGCACGCCCAGGGCCCTGAGCGCGTTATGCCAGCCGAACGCCTGCGAGAGCTGGAACGCGATCAGCGGCACGAGGGCGCCGCCGAGACCGATGCCGAGATACGCGAAGCCCATCGCGCGGCCACGTGCGGCATTGAACCATCGGGAGAGCAGCACCTGGTTGGGCAGCGGCCCGCCGAGCACGTTGCCGAGCGCGTTGAACAGATAGAAGACGTAGAACCCGGTGAGCGTGCTGATCGAGCCAAGTCCGATGAGGGCCGTCCCGGCGAGCAGGATCCCCACCACCATCAGACGTCGTGGGCCGACGCGGTCGACGAACGATCCGGCGACGAAGCCGAATAGCGGACCGACCACGAGCTTGCTGATGGCGTTGCCCGACGTCACCTGGGCGCGCGACCACCCGAAGTCGCGCACCATGAAGTCGTAGAAGAACGGGAGACCGTAGAGCGCGAGCCCGACGATCGCGAAGAGCGACATGAACGACGTCGCGGCGACCTGCACCTGCGCGCTGCGCGGCGGCTCGGTCGGTCGCGGCTCGAGTGTAGTGGCCATGGCGTGGGTGCGAGAGCGTCGAGGCGGTGGCGTCACTGGCGGAGTCGCCGCAGCCGCCAATATTGTTCGCGCGGAGAGCAAAATTACCAGGGGTCAGCGATGCCGCATCGACGGGAATTCATCCGAGGTCTTGCCGCGCTCGGCATCGCCGCACCAGCCACGAGTGCCGCCTCGTGGGACACCGGCAGCGGTACGACCGATGGCGGGGCTCGCGGCGCTCCGCCCTCGCCCGAATCGCGCGAGGAATGGGTGCGCGTCGCCACGCGGCTCGCCGACCCGGTGCTCACCGCGCTCGCCGCAGGTCGCTTGCGTGCGACCATGCCGGTCGAGCTGGCCGCCACGGCTACCCCCGAGCGGCGCGACTACGCACATCTCGAGGCCGTTGGACGACTGCTGGCCGGCATCGCGCCATGGCTCGAGCTCGGTGGCGATGGATCCGCCGAGGGCGCCACCCGCGCCAGGCTCGCTGGACTCGCACGCGAAGGGTTGGGACATGGGACTGATCCCGCGTCGCCCGACTTCTTCAACTTCACGCGGGGCCGCCAGCCTCTCGTCGACGCCGCGTTCCTCGGCCATGCCATCGTGCGGGCGCCGACCGAGCTGTGGACCAAGCTCGACCAGACCACGCGCCGCCAGATCGCCGACGCGATGCGCTCCACCCGGCCGATTCAGCCCGCGATCAGCAACTGGCTCCTGTTCAGCGCCATGGTCGAGGCGGCGCTCTGCTTCATGGGGGAGCCTTGGGACCGTCTGCGCGTCGACTACGCCGTCCGGCAGCACCAGCAGTGGTACAAGGGCGACGGCATGTACGGCGACGGCCCTTCGCTGCACATGGACTACTACAATAGCTTCGTGATCCATCCCATGCTGCTCGACGTCCTGCGCGTCACGTCGCGACAGACCCAGGAGTGGAAGTCGATCGAGTCCGATGCGGTGACCAGGGCACGCCGCTATGCGGCGATCCAGGAGCGCCTCATCTCACCCGAGGGGGCGTTCCCGCCCATCGGCCGGTCGCTGGCGTACCGGTGCGGCGCCTTCCAGCTCTTGGGACAGATGGCCCTTCGGCGCGAGCTGCCGGAGGAGCTGCGGCCGGCGCAGGTGCGGGGGGCGATGAGCGCCATGATCAAGCGCTCGATGGCTGCGCCGGGCACTTTCGATCGAGCGGGATGGCTCACGGTAGGGTTCGCTGGCCATCAGCCCAAGATCGGCGAGAGCTACATCTCCTCGGGCAGCGCCTATCTATGCGCCGTCGGTCTCCTCCCTCTGGGACTGCCGGCGACCGACCCGTTTTGGAGCGCTCCGCCCGTGCCCTGGACGTCCAAGGCGCTCTGGTCAGGGGTCGACCTGCCCCCCGATCACTCCATTGGCTGACGGCATCTTGCGCCCCGTTTGGACTGGCGGTACGATGGTGCCCACGAGAGGCGGCAGTCGCTCCACCCGCCACTCTCCTTCGTATGTGACCGTTCCAAAAGAGGCACGGTCTACCATACTCGTAATTCCTAAAACATCGGACTTCAGCGGACTCCGGGCGTCTTTCGGAAGGTTCGCTAGCCAATGTGTGCGTCGTCGGTCGTCCCTCGCCGGCCACGCGCCAGCTCCGCAAGGCCTGTCGGGCGAACAAGCGGGACGATAGCCGGCCATTACGGCGTCAATTGTCCTTTTGAACGTAGAAGGAATTGTCCTTTGAACGAACAAAGTAAGAAGCGCGAGTCCGGAGCGGCCACAATGCCGCCCGGCCGTTGCCGTTCCACGCCGTAGTGTCCGCGCCCCTGTCGCATCACCCTGTAGGTTCCACTCGCTTCGGAGCATCGCCCACCATGAAGCGTCGGCTCATCACCGTCAGCTTGCTCTCCGCCTGTGCGCTCCTCCTGCCCGCCTCACGCGCTGCCGCGCAAGGTCAGACGGGCCGGATCACCGGTACCATTACCGGTGTCGAGGGCAATCAGCCGATCCAGGGGGTGCGCATCACCCTCCTCGGCACCCAGCTCACCGTCACCAGCAACCCCCAGGGTCGCTACACCATCGCGGGGATCACGCCGGGCACCTACCGGATCCGCGCCTCGGCGATCGGCTACACGCCGGTCATCGTCGACAGCATCCCCGTGAAGGCGGGCGAGAGCGCGACGGCCGACATCGCGCTCAAGCATCAGACCGTCGAGCTCGAGCGCGTGGTCACGGTCGGCTACGGCACGCTCGCCAAGCGCGACGTGACCGGCTCGGTCGGCCAGGTCTCCGGCGACGCGATCAAAGCGGTCCCGACTACCAACGCCATCGAGGCGATCAAGGGCAAGGTTGCGGGCGTCGACATCGTCTCGACCGGCTACAAGCCGGGTGACGGTGTTCGCGTCCGCATCCGCGGACAGCGGTCGCTGCTCGCGTCCAACGATCCGCTCTACGTCCTCGACGGCATTCCGATGGCCGGCGGCATCGGCGATCTGAGCCCGGCCGACATCGAGTCGATCGAGGTCCTCAAGGACGCGAGCGCCACGGCGATCTACGGGTCGCGTGGCGCGAACGGCGTGGTGCTCATCACCTCGCGCCGCGGAACGGCCGGCAACACGCGCACGACCTATGACACCTACTTCGGTGCGCAGCAGGTGAACCGCAAGGTCGACGTGTTCGATCCGGAGGGCTACGCGAACTACAAGCGCGAGTCGTACCGCACCGCGGGCCTGTACAAGTGCGGCACGCCTGCGGTGGTATCGCAGCAGATCTGCCCCGAGGGCGATGCCGCCACCTTCTACGCCGAGGAGCTGGCGGCGATGAAGAACGGCACCTTCACCGACTGGCAGGACCTCATCACCCGCCAGGGCTCGATCGTCGAGCACCGGCTCGGCGTGCAGGGCGGCAACGACCGCGCGCAGTATTCGGTCAGCGGCGAGCTGCAGAAGCAGATCGGTATTACGCTCGCGCAGGACTATGGTCGTCGCCAGATGCGCGTCAGTCTCGAGGGTCAGGCACGCGAGCGGTTCCGCGCCGGTGGCTCCGCTCTCTATGTGCGCAGCCTCCAGAAGCTCGGCCGTGGCGACGGGCTCTACGACGAGGCGACGGCGGACACGCCGCTGAGCGTGCCCTACGACAGCATCGGCAGGATCGTCTTCAAGCCGACGCCCGACGCCCAGCGCGACAACCCGCTCTCCGACGTCAACAACTGGCAGAACGACAACCTGCGCAACCGCATCTTCGGGACGCTGTTCGCCACGGTGAATCTGGCCCCGGGGCTCGACTTCCGGATGAACTTCGGCCCCGACATGATCTTCAACCGCCAGGGCATCTTCATCGGCGCGCAGACGCAGTCCAAGCAGGGCGCGGGCAACCAGGCCGAGATGCGCGAGCAGCGCACCTTCGATTACACGCTCGACAACCTGCTCACCTACAAGACGGCGATCGGCAAGGCGCACAAGGTCGACGCGACGCTCCTGTACTCCATCGAGCAGCAGAACTTCGAAGAGCAGTGGGCGCGCGGTGACAACCTGCCGGCGGAGTCGTTCCGGTACTTCAACCTCGGCGCGGCCACCCAGGTCAACGGCATCAGCAGCCAGACGTCCGATTGGGCGCTGCGGTCGTACATGGCGCGCGTCAACTACACCCTGCTCGACAAGTACCTCCTGACGCTGACCAGTCGCATCGACGGCTCGTCCCGTCTCGCCGAAGGGAACAAGTTCGCGTCGTTCCCCTCGGTGGCGCTGGGCTGGCGCGTGATCGATGACCAGGCCAATCAGAAGCTTGGGCCGCTCAACAGCCTGAAGCTGCGCGCCTCGTATGGCACCACGGGCAACACGTCGGTGAACCCGTACCAGACGCTCGATCAGCTCAGCCGCACGGCCTACGCGTTCAACAATACTGGCGCATTCGGCTTCCAGCCCAACACGCTCTCGAACCCGGACCTGCGCTGGGAGAAGACGGCCACGTGGGACGGTGGCGCGGACTTCGGCCTGTTCAACAACCGCATCAGCGGCACCATCGACTACTATCGCGCCAGCACCACCGACCTGCTGATGAACCGGTCGCTCCCGACGTCGATCGGCTACACCTCGATCACCCAGAACGTCGGCGCCACGCGGAACACCGGTATCGAAGTCGCGCTCTCCGGCATCGCGCTCGACGGCTGGCACGGGATCCGGTGGAGCAACGACGTCACCTGGTCCAAGAACAAGAACGAGATCATCTCGCTGGCCAGTGGACAGACCAGCGATCTGGGCAACGTCTGGTTCGTCGGGATGCCGATCAACGGCGGCGGCAACAACGTCTGGCGCGACTACGTCTTCAACGGCATCTGGCAGGCGTCGGAAGAGGCAGAGGCCAAGAAGTTCGGCCGCAAGCCGGGTGAGATCAAGATCGTCGACGTGAACGGCGACGGCAGGTTCAGCGATGCGGACAAGGACATCCTTGGCAACAGCTATCCGTCGTGGACGGGCAGCTTCAGCACCCGCGTCGACTACAAGTTCCTGGACCTTGGCGCGCAGGCGATCACGCGTCAGGGCTTCATGATCCGGAACGACCTGGAGCGGGGCAACACCCTGGCCGGACGGTATAACGGCGTCGCGGTGAACTACTGGACGCCGGACAACGCGAGCAACGAAGCGCCACGCCCGGACAAGAACACCGAGAACCCGTTCTTCGGCGATGCGCGTGGCTACGAGGACGGATCATACGTGCGCATCCGCAACATCACGCTGGGTGCCACGGTGCCCGAGCGGTACCTCCAGCGCGTCGGCGCGAACTCGCTGCGCATCTACTTCACCGCTCAGGACCCGTTCCTGTTCACCAACACCAACGTCATCGACCCCGAGGGCGCGACGGGCAGGGTTTCCCCCTCGTACCGCACCCTGCTCATCGGTGGGAACTTCGGCTTCTAATCACAGATGACTCCCACCGCATCCATGACCCTCTCCATGACTCGCAGATTGCTCGCACCGCTCGCCGCCCTCTGTGTGGGCGGCGCCGCGGCGTGCGTCGACCTTACGGAACAGCCCATCACCGGGCTCACCAGCTCCTACTTCACCAACCCGACCAGCTTCGACGCGGTCGTCAACGCGACGTACACTCCGCTCCGCAGCCACTGGGCGCTCGAGCGCGGCTCGACGATGACCGTATTCGGCACCGACGAATACACGAAGGGCGCCGACGGCAGCTACAAGTTCTTCAACGACTACACGGCCCAGCTCAACGGGGACGTCGATTTCATCCGCGACGCCTGGCGTGACCTCTATCAGGGGATCAATACCGCCAACACCGTGATCGAGCTGGCCAAGACCGCGGAGGTCGCGCAGGCCACGAAGGACGTGCGGGCCGGCGAGGCCAAGTTCCTCCGCGCGCTGTATTACTTCACGCTCGTTCGCACCTACGGCGACATCCCTCTCCCGCTCACTCCCACCCCGCTCACGCTCCCCGCGGAAGCCACGGCAACGAACCGTGAGCCGACCGCGAAGGTCTACGAGCAGATCATCAAGGACCTGAAGGAAGCGGAGGCGGCACTTCCCGAGAAGGCAGCGCAGTACGGTCGCGCCGACCGGCCGGCGGCGCAGCATCTCCTCGGCGAGGTCTACCTCACTCGCGCTGGTGCGCCCGGAGCGGCCGATGCGACGAGTCCGGACATCGCCGCGGCAATCACCGAGCTGTCTGCCGTCGCCAACAACTCGCGTTTCTCCCTGCTGCCGCGCTACAAGGACCTCTGGAACATCAACAACGAGGTCAACAGCGAGGTGGTCTGGGCGATCCAGTACACCACGGATCCGCTCACCACCGGCGCGGGCAACAAGCTGCATCTGTACTGGACCTCGGCGTACGATCTGGAGCCGGGGATGCTGCGCGACATCGCCAACGATCGCCCGTTCCGCCGCTTCAAGCCCACCGTCTGGCAACTCGCGCTGTGGGACCGCACGAAGGACTCGCGGTACGAGGACATGTACAAGGTCGTCTGGATCTCGAACAACCCGAACAACATCCCCAAGGACGGCGCGGGCAATCCGAAGTTCACCGTCGGCGACACCGCGGTCTACATGCCAGGGATCGAGACGATTCCTGCCGCCATGCGCAGTGCCACACGCTACAAGCTCTATGGCGAGAAGGAGTACACGGACGCGATGTTCCCGACGCTCAACAAGTACCTCGATCCGACGCGTACCTCCACGAACCAGGAGGAGGGACAGCGTGACCATCCGCTCATGCGGCTGGCCAACACCTACCTGATGCTGGCCGAGGCGCTCATTCGCCAGGGCAAGACGACGGAAGGTCTCGTGTGGCTGAACAAGGTGCGCGTCCGCGCCGCCAAGACGCAGGCCCTGGAAGCCGCCATGATGGTGACCGCCGCGGACCTCGCGACAAGCAAGAGTGGCGCGGATCCGATCGAGTTCATCCTCGACGAGCGCGCTCGCGAGCTGACCGGCGAGACCACCCGCTGGTTCGATCTCAAGCGGACCGGCAGGTTGGTCGGACCACTCAGCCGGGTGAAGAAGTGGAACCTGCAGGGTGGGCCGAACATCCAGGACTTCCACGCGCTGCGCCCCATCCCGAACGCCGAGATCCTGAACTCGACGGGAACGAACATGAAGCAGAACCCCGGCTACTGAGCCGATACTCTCTCCCATCGGGCGCCGCGGCCAACACCGCGGCGCCCGATGTATTTTCGGCATGTCCATGATCGAGCTCCACGAACCGCGGATCTCTCCAACGTCGGTGCAATGGTGATACGTCTCGCCGGGAAGTCCGCGGTGATCACCGGTGCCAGCACGGGGATCGGCCGCGCGTGCGCCCTGCGCTTCGCACGCGAGGGAGCGCGGCTGATAGTCGCCGACCTGCGCGACGACGCTGGAGAGACGCTCTGCCACGAGATCGAAGCCGATGGCGGCACGGCGCACTACGTACGCACCGACGTCGCCAGTCGCGCGGACAACGAGCGCGCCATCGACCAGTGTGTCGAGCGATTCGGGGGCATCGACATCCTCTTCTGCAACGCCGGCATCACCCTCCCGAAGCTCCTGCCCGATTCCAGCGATGCCGAGGTCGACCGGCTGCTCGGGGTCAACCTGCTCGGCGTCATCTACGCAGCGCGTCATGCCATTCCTCGCATGCTGGCGCAGCCACGCGGTGGAACCATGCTGTTCACCGCGAGCAAGACGGGACTCGTCGCCCAGACGGACTCGCCCGTCTATTGCGCGTCGAAGGGGGCGGTCGTGATGCTCGCGAAGGCGCTCGCGCTCGACTATGCGACGCGCGGCATCCGGGTGAACGCACTCTGCCCGGGCATCATCGACACGCCGATGCTGCACCAGTTCGCCGCCACGCGTCCCGACCCCGGGGAAGCAATGCGCTCGTACGAGGCAGCTCAACCGATCGGGCGGCTGGGCACGCCTGAGGAATGCGCCGACGCGGCGCTGTGGCTCGTGTCGGACGAAGCGTCGTTCATCACGGGTGTCGCACTCCCGGTCGACGGTGGCTTCACCGCCATGTAGCTTCGTGCGCGCTGTCGGGCACCGCTGTCGCGGCCCGACGGACGCTCTCACTCTCGCTCAGGAGTTCTTCGTGCGCCTACGTTCACTGGTTCTCGCGCTGCTCCTCACGACGACCGCGACGGCCGCTCTCGCCGCACAGAGCGCCGCCGCTGAGACCGCGGCGCAGAAGGACGCCCGGATGGCATGGTGGCGTGACGCACGCTTCGGGATGTTCATCCACTGGGGTCTCTACGCCGTGCCTGCGGGGACGTGGAAGGGTGAGCGCGTCGACGGGCTCGGTGAGTGGATCATGGCGCGGGCGAAGATTCCCGGTGCCGAGTACGCGCCGCTCGCGCGGCAGTTCAATCCTACGCAGTTCGATGCGGAGGAGTGGGTGCGCATCGCCAAGGACGCGGGGATGAAGTACATCATCATCACGTCCAAGCATCACGATGGCTTCGCGTTGTTCGACTCAAAGGTGTCGGACTACGACATCGTGAACGCGACGCCGTACCAGAAAGATGCGATCCGTGCGCTCTCGAGCGCCGCGCAGCGCGCCGGTCTGAAGTTCGGCGTCTACTACTCGATCATGGACTGGCACCACCCGGACGCACAGGCCCCCGCGTATCCGGACTACAACTCGCGCACGGCCAAGAATCCGAACTTCAGCCGGTATGTCGAGACGTACATGAAGCCGCAGCTCCGGGAGCTCGTGACGCAGTATCCGGAGATCGACGTCCTATGGTTCGACGGGGAGTGGATCTCCGACTGGAGCGACGAACAGGGCAGGACGCTGTACGACTGGCTGCGTGGTCTACGGCCGAGCCTGATCATCAACAACCGCGTGGGACACTCTCGGCAGGGGATGGCCGGGATGAGCGCGAACAAGGATGCACCAGGCGACTTCGGCACTCCCGAGCAGCGCATTCCGCCCGAAGGGCTTCCAGGAGTGGATTGGGAGACGTGCATGACCCTGAACGACACCTGGGGCTTCCAGTCGTTCGACGACGGCTGGAAGGACACCCGCACGCTCGTTCGCATGCTCATCGACGCGGCGTCGAAGGGCGGCAACTTCCTGCTCAACGTGGGGCCCACGGCGCAGGGGGTGATCCCTTCGCAAAGCGTGTCGAGGCTGCGCGAGATGGGCGACTGGATGCGGGACAATGGCGAGGCGATCTACGCCACCACCGCGAGCCCGTACGGGCTCCCGGCCTGGGGCCGCTACACGACCAAGGC
>DATFOL010000411.1:0-11363 GCA_035265545.1 Gemmatimonadaceae bacterium
GAGCTTCCCGAGGCCGTTCAACTCACGAGCTCACCCTCCAACCAACCAACTCACCCAATTCAGTACCTGAGCGCCTTCGACTCCAACGCCTGCCTCGCCGCGTCGAGCGTTGGATCCAGTCGCAGCGCCTCCCTGAACTCCGTGAGTGCATCCGCCTCGCGCCCCGCGGCGCGATACGCTCGCCCCACGCCGAAGTGCGCGCGCGCCGACGTCGGATGCGCACCGCGGTTCTCCTCGAGCAGCGCGGTCCCCGTGGGAACCGCTCCGTTCTTGAGGCACTCGTAGCCCACCGATTCGATCGCGGCCTGGATGTCGATCGTCGCCGTCGCGGGGTCGCGCTGGAAGTCGTGATACCAGCCGAGTGCGTCGGCGGCGACGTGCCGTGAGGCGAAGATCGCGTTCACGAGCCGCGATACCGGCGTCGCCGCGCGCGGTGGCGGCGAGAACACCGCGTAGTCCAGCGGCGCGTTCGCCGCGATGGACTGCCAGGTGAAGACGTCCATCGCCTGGCCGGTCGCGAGATCGACCTCACGGAGCGAGAAGGGAAAGAGCACCCCGTGCACCGGTCGATAGTCCCCGAGGATCGCCTGACTCGTCACGCTCGCGCCGAACGCGTGCACCGGCGCGGTGAATCGCCGCGCGATCAGTAGCCAGCTCGCCTTGTCGACGAACGATTCGTTGACGAAGTCGTCGGGGTACGTGACGCGGAGTCGCCAGGTGTCGCGGTCGCCGATCCGCTCGGAGCCGGTGAGCTCGACGTCCCATCCCGGTTCGAGCGTCATGACGAGAGGATCGTCGAAGTAGGCCGTGTGTCGCAGAGCCGCGCCGGGTGCGTCGGTGACGCGCGGCTGGAGCCCGGCCTCGTCGTACGCTTCCCACGGCGACCCGTCGTTGCCCTCGGAGCCGACGTTCAGGTAGAAGGGACGGGCGCGCAGGATCTGACGCCCCGGCCGTCCGTTCGGTCGCGGCGGGCCGCGGAAGACGAGCGTGCGGATCGCGCGGAGCTTCTCCAGGCCGCCGCGCGCTGTGATGTAGCGCTGCACGATCTCCTGGGCGGTGATCGGTGTGCTAGGCGCGGCTGCCTGCGCAGTCAGGACGACGGGGGCGAGGATGAGGCTCGCGACGATCGCAAGGCTCGGAGGAAGTCGTCGCATTCGGGAGGGGAAAGGGGTGCCATGGAGACGAGACTTCCCTCGGGACACCAGTACCTCGCCGAAGGTTGACACGGCGTGCTCCGCGCTGCCCGCTCACCGAAGCCGCGGGTCGACCCCCTCGACGGTGATCGACATCCGGACGATCGGCACCAGCGCGCCGAAAACGCCCTCGCCCCCTCGGAGCGACGTCGGGAGCGCCGTCCCGGTGTACTGGTCGCTCTCGAACGCGTAGTACGAGTAGTAGTTCGCGTCGACCGCGCTCACCACGAGATCGTAGCGGATCCCTTCCATGAAGATCTGCGTTCCGCGCGACCTGGCCGCGCCGGCGAGAGTGAAGCTTGTGTCCACATAGGTCACGTACTCGCCGTACCAGGGGAGAGAGTCGCGCTTCGGGAACACCCGGACTTCGTACGCGCGCGCGCCCGGAACGCGTGGCCACGACAACCGGAGCGTATCGACATTCCGATCGAGACGTCGCTCGCTCGCCACCGCCACAGGGGTGGTCGCGGGGGGCGTCGCCTCTCCCTCCACCACCCTGCCATTGGGCAGTACAACCCGAAGCCGATAGGCTCGGCCGACCTCCACCCGGTCGGTCGCAATGTCGTATTGCGGACCCGGCACTCCCGGGTAGTAGGAGTAGTCCGGGGCGATGGTCACTTCGGTCGCCGGCAGGGTGACCCCATCCGGCGTCACGAGGCTCACCGTGGCGCCGCTCACCGACTGGCCGAAACCTGCACCATCTGGCGATCGCGTGACGGAGATGTGCTGCACCCGCTCGGCGGGATTCAGCACCGCGTGCACCGTGACGACTTCGGAACCCGGCCCCATCGGCGATTTCTCGACGCACGCAACGGCGAGACAGAGGGTGAGCGAGGCCCAGCGATGCGCGCTAGAAGACATGCCGCACTCCGAACGTCGGAAGGAAGCGGAAGCTGGACGTCTCGTATCGAAACGCCGGCGAGCTGTTGAAGTTGAAGACGTACAACACTGGGTTGAACGCGCCGTACACATTCGCGATGCTGAGATACGGCGTCGTCCGCGCGGTGCCGTGACGCCCGATCCGGGTCACACTCAGATCCAGGCGGTGGGCGAGCGGATAGCGCTCGGCGTTTCTCGGACCGAGGATCCACTGCTTCACCGGCCGTTCCGACTCGATGTGGAACCTGTCGTTCGCCGGATCGTAGCGCACGCGGTCGTACCTTCCGATCACGGCGGTATACGGCGTGCCAGTCGCCATTCCGAAGCGCGCACCGAGCAGATACGCACCCGCGTGCCAGCTGCCCACGACGTTGAGGTCGTGCCGCCGGTCCTGCGACGGAGCGTACGACATGCCATTGGCGTCGATACGTCTGGACAGCGCGAACGAGTACGAGAGCCACCCGCTGAATCCGTTGCGCTCCGCCTGGCGCAGCAGCACGTCCACACCGCTAGAGCGCCCGCGCGCGCGGGTCAGCTCGTCACCCGTCACGAGCGAGTCGTCCAACGTGTTCCGTACGACGATCCCCGAGAGCTGCTTGTGAAACGCCTCGACACGGAGATCGCGCCCTCGTCCCAGCTCGCGCTCGAGTCCGACGCTGTACGTCAAGCCACGTGCGGGTGGGAGCGTCGAGTCGCTGGGGATCCAGAAGTCGAGCAGCCGGATCGGCACCTCCTCACGGAGCGCCGAGTGCATCCACTGCGCGTGTCGTCCCGCCGCCGCGGTCAGAGCCGTCCGCGAGTCGAGCGCGAGCCGCATCGAGAGCCGCGGCGAGACGAACGTGCCCACTCCACGCACGACGTCGACCCGGCCACCGCCCTGCACGAGCAGCGCGCTCGAGATCGCCCGTCGCCCCTCGTACCACGCGCCGAGCGACGCGAGCTCTCCGCTCGCCCGGCCCGGCGGCGCGAAGTTGCGGAACTCGAACGGCGGCAGGCCGATCGAGTAGCCGACCCGTTGCCGTGCCAGCTCGTAGCCCAGCGCGTGCGATCCACGCCCACCGTACGCGGTTAGCGATCCGGAAACGCGCGCGTCGCGCACGTGGCTGCGAACTCCCAGGTCCTCCTTGGGCACGTCCATCGTGGCGTCGAAGGTCGTGAGCGACAGCCGCTGCATGAGGCCCACGCTGTCTGCGCCGAGCAGCGAGCCACCATCCTCGGCACGTCCCGCCATGCCGTACCATGCCAATCCCACCGCCGCGTTGGTCGCGTGGGCCAGGATCGTATCTGCCGTGTGCAGATCGATCACATCATTCCCGGCGTAACCGGTGAGCTCCAGGCGCGAATCGGGCGACAGCCGGTGCGTCACGTGCAGGTTCGCGTCCTGGAAGTGGTAGGGAAGGCTCTCGCCGGCGAGCTTCGCGACCGCATCGGCATATGTGCGTCGACCAGCGAGCAGCCACGACGTTCGCGATGATCGGCTCGATCCGCCGAGCGACGCGGCGGAGGACAGCAGGTTCACATCGGCCGTCCCGTGCACACCGGGCCGCAACTCGGTGGCCGAGCGCACGTCGAGGAGCGCCGAGAGCCTGCCGTTGTGCCGCGCGGGCAAGACGCCGGTGTACAGATCGAGCGCCGAGACCGCCGGCTCGATGAAGCTGCCGAGCAGCCCGCCGATGTGAAACGGATAGTAGATCGGCACGCCGTCGAGCATGACGAGGGTCTGGTCGGACTCGCCGCCGCGCGCGTTGAGCGAGGTGGAGAAGTCGCTCCTCGCCCCGAGGCCGGGCAGCAGTCGCGCGGCCCGCAGCACGTCGTTGCCGAAGAAGCCGGGCGCGCCGCCGAGCTCGCGCGTCCCATAGGTGAGTAGGCCGACCAACGGACGCTCGCCGAGCCGAGCGGCGTCGCGCCGCGCGCTCACCAAAACGGGCGACAGCCGGGCGATCCGGCGCAGCGAGTCGGAGACAGCGGCGGCGCCGCGTCCCGCGCCGCGGTGCCGCGCCGCGACCACCATGATCGATCCCTCCGCGCCGACGTCGATCGCCAGCGCCCGGCCGGCGGCGACGCGAAGCAGCGCTTCCGCCACCGTGGCGCGACCGCTGGCGAGGGCGACGCTGTCACGCAGCGCGGGCACCGCGGCATCAACCGTGATGTCGACGCCCCCGCGCTGCGCGATCGCGTCGAGGGCCTCTCCCACGCGCATCGTGCCGCGCGGAAGCTCGATGCCGCGGCGCAGCGCCGGAATGCCGTTGCCAGCTGCGCACAGGGGCACCCACTCGCGCTGCGGCGGCGCGGGCGCGAGACAGCCCGTGCCCTGCGCCGATGCGACGATGCGAATCCCCGTGCTCAGGATCGCCACGATCGCCAAAACCACGATGCGCCTTGGCGTCGTCATCGCGCCCCCGCCGTCGTGTCCGGACGCAGTACGAAGGCATCGCCATCGCGGTCCACACGTGCGCCCGTGGCGCGGGCCATCGTTGCGAGCAGCCCGCTCAGGCTCGGGTTCGCGTAGCTGCCGCTGACCCGTCTCGACGCCAACCGCCTGTCGACGCGCACGTCCACGTCGAACCAGCGCGACAGCTCGAGCGCGACCTCGCCGATCGGTGCGTCGTGGAACGACAGTCGACCCGCCGCCCATTCAGCGAGCCGCGACGCGGGCAGCTCGACGCGAGCTACTCCCGACGGGCCCGCGCGACCTGACTGCCCGGCTGCGAGCGCGAGCGAATCGTCGCGAGCTCGTAGGGAGACGCGACCTTCCGTCACCCCGACCGTGACCGTCGAATCGTCGGGAAAGGCGCGGATCGTGAACACGGTGCCGAGGTCCGTCGCTTCCGTCTCGCCCGCGCGCACCACGAATGGGCGCGAGCCGTCGTGCGTCACGCTGAACTGTGCGAGCCCACTCAGCTCCGCGCGCCGCGCACGCCGCGAGAGCGTAACGCGCACGCTGCTCGAGGGGCCGATGGTCACCCGCGTCCCGTCGTCGAGCTGGATCGAGCGTCGCTCGCCCCGCCCGGTCGATACCGTCAGCGCACTGGGCGCGGCGACGCGGCGGGCGGTCCAGACCCCGCCGCCGGCCGCGACGACCACCGCGGCCGCCGTGAGCCAACGCCGCCACGGCGCAAGACGCAGGCGGTGGCGAGGCACGTCGTCCGTGCTCGCCTGGTCGTCCGCCGCGATCCGTGCGCGCAGGCGGCGCCATTCGGCCTCGGTGTTCCACTCGCGCCGCGTCGGCGGCGCGTCGCTGCTCGCGAGCGCGCGCTCGAGCTGCTCGTCGGTCGGGATTTCGTCGTCCTGCATGCCCTAGAGACGCCGAGCCGGCGAAAAACCCTACCCGGCGTCCCGATGCGGGCGCATCGCCTCGCGCAGCCGAGTCATCGCCGAAGCCAGCAGCTTCTCCACTCCCTTCACCGAGATCCCCATCGCCTCGGCGACCTCGGCGTTCGACATCCCGTGCCGCCATCGAAGCACGACGGCGAGTCGTCCGCGTGGCGGCAAGGTCGCGACCGCGACACGCAGCGCCGCGAGCGTCTCCCGCTGCTCGAGCGCGGCGTCCGAGGCCGGTGTCCGTGCCGCCTCCGAGTCCCCGCCGAGGTGCTGCGCCCAGCGGAGCACCACCGAGCCGTGCCGGAGGTGCTGCAGGGCGCGGTTTCGCGCGGCACGGCAGAGATAGGAGCGCAGCGATTGGCGTACGTCGAGCCGCTCACGGTCCCGCCACACCGTATAGAAGAGGTCCTGAACCAGCTCCTCGGCGATCGCCTGCGAATCGACGTAGGCATCGGCGATCTCGCAGAGCGTGGCGTGGTACGTCGCGAAGATCTGCTCGAACGCGAGGAAGTCGCCGCGTCGCAGCCGCTCGACGAGCTCGGGGTCCGATGCCGGCACGTGCTCGCTCCGGTGACTGGTGCATGATTCGCTCATCTCGCGACGCCGAGCGCCGCATAATGCGGATCACGCTAGGACACTCCGCACGGCATCATGGGTTTCCCAAGATTCGCCTCCGCGACTCCGCCCACCGCGCGGCCGGAACCCGGGAAGAACAGCTAGCGCCTAGCGGTCGTCGGCCGCGGTCACGCTCTGTCGAGGTTGGGATCACTCTGGCGTTGCGGGGCGAACGGCTTCGCCGCGCAGCTGACGCTCGAGATGCTCCGGGTGAGGCTGGCGAGTCTCGCCCTCCGCGAACATGTAGAGCAGTTTCTCGCCCCGCTCCTTGATGAAGTACCGTTCCACCGCCGCTTCGTCCCCAGGTTCGGCGAGCGTGCGCTCCGGCAGCAGCGCTACATCCCGAACGGTCCACACCAGTCCCTCGTCGTCCACAAAGCGCATCGAGCCGTCCTCCGGTCACGTGAGCCTCAGGGCGTGTCGCCGTAGTAAGCTTCGATGCAGTGCCCGACCACGCGCTCGAGCGCGACCCGTGCCCGCTCTACATCGATGTGCTCGATTCCAGGCCCTCGTGCCCAGGCTGCCTTGACGGCCACCAGCATCCGCTCCGGACCGAGCTTGGCGTCGCGTGCCTCGCTGCACATTCGCTCCAGCGCAAGGCGCAGCGTCTCGTGTCGCACTTCGTCCCATGTGGAGACGTAGAGGTGCAGCGCGCGGTTGAGTTGCTCGATGGCCGCTTCGGAGAACTCTGGCGCTGAGGCAGGAACTGGCGCGCCCATGGCAGCTCGCTATTCGGAGAGATCACACGGACCCGTCAAGGTATTACGCGGTCCCCGACCACGGCGTTGCGTTGGCATGCTGAACGGCGCGCCGAACGAAGACGGCAGCGCAGCCGAGTGCTCCATTCGGACAGCCGACGTGTCTCACGGCTACCAACCTTCACGCGTAATACGCATCCACACCCCAACTCTCGCCGCATGCCTCGCGTCACTTCGCTGTTGCTCGGACTCGCCGCGCTCACCGCGTGCTCGGCGTCGCCATTCGCCAGTCGCGTGACGGCCGCCACAACCACGCCCGCGCCAGCACCTACCGCAGCAGCCCTCTCGTCCGAGGACCGCGTGAGGATCGCCGAGGCGTTCCGGCTCGCCCAAGCGGTCGGCAACGAGCTCTGGCCGGCGTGGACGTCGGCGCCCTTCGCCGTTCTGCTCGTGACCCCCGAGCGCGAGTTCCTCATCCGTCATCCACGTCCGACCGCCGAGTTCACGCGCGTGGGCTACGACTCCCTGCTCGCGAGCGAAATCCTCGTGCGTCCACGGAAGCTCTCGCCCAGCCTGCTCGCCACCTTTCCCGCCGTGAGTGGCGTGCCCACGATCGTCGTCGGCCAGCCGCAGGCCACCGGGAAGTCGAGCACCGGATGGGTTCTCACGCTGCTGCACGAGCACTTCCATCAGCTCCAGACGTCGCGCCCGGGCTACTACGCGCGCGTCGACTCGCTGGGCCTCTCGCGCGGCGATCAGACGGGGATGTGGATGCTCGACTACGCCTTCCCGTACGACTCGTCGACGGTGCAGACGCGCTTCGCCGAGCTGGCGCAGCACCTCGACAGCGCGCTCGCGGCGTCACCCGCGGAGCGTTGGTCGCACTGGCTCGCGGCGCTCCGCGCCCGCTCCGCCTTGCGCGCCGCGCTCCCGGCCGACGACGATCGGTATCTCGCGTTCCAGATGTGGCAGGAGGGCGTCGCGCGCTACACCGAGCTGCACGTCGCGCGGTTTGCCGCCAGCCGCTACACGCCGAGCGTGGCGTTCCGCGCACTCCCCGACTTCATGCCATTCTCCGCGGCCGCCGACCGCATCGAGGCGGGAATCCGTACCGGCTTGCGCACGCCACTCGCGCGCGACCGACGGGTCGCGTTCTATCCCCTCGGCGCGGCGTTCGCGCTGCTGCTCGACTGGAGAGCGTCCGAGTGGCGCACCGCATACTTCGATCGCGGGTACGCGCTCGACGCGCACGCCAGATAGCGCGCCTACTGGCGCGCCTCGAAGCGGTAGCCCGCGCCGCGCACGGTGCCGATCCGCACCTGCTGGCTCGCCGCGAGCTTGCGGCGCAGGTAGCTGATGTAGACCTCCACCACACCACGCCTCGCCTTGTCCTTCGCGTCGCCCCACACGAAATCGGCGAGGGAATCGGCGCTCACGATCGCCGGCGCGCGCCAGAACAGGCAGTCGAGCACCGCCAGCTCGCGCGGTGACATGTCGATCTCGCGGCCCGCGCACCACACGCGGTGCGCCTCGCGCTCGAACACGATGTCGCCGACCGCGATGCGGCTCGCCGCGTTCATCGCGCTCGCCCGCCGCACCGACGACCGGAGCCGCGCGAGGAATGCGGTGTTCAACATGACGGTCGCATCGTCCGCTCCCGCCTCGATCAGGTCGAGCACGGCCAGGCGGTCGCCGGCGCGCACGACGGTCACGTGCATCGTCGGCCAGCGCCGCCGCAGATAGCGCACACGCTCGGCCACGTCCCCCGGGTCGCGTGCGTCGAGCACCACGAGGTCAGGACGCTCCCACGAAGCGGGCGAGTGATCGCACTCGTCCCACGCGCGCTCGCTCACTCGTGCATCCGCACCGGCAAGCGCGCGGCGCAGGTCGGCGAGCACGCCGCGCGAACTGGTGACGACCGCCACGTCGGCAGATGCCGGATGACGAAGCTCGATGGTCATGACGAGGGCGGAAAGGAGTGACGCGGCTTCGACGATAGAGCGGCCAGCCCGTGATTGCAAGCGCGAGCGACTCCAGCGCGATACAGGATCGTTCAAGACGCCGCTGGAAGCCGCCGACAACGTGGCTCGCGCGCTGCTTTCGCTCTGCGGACCCACATCGTCGACGGGCCCAACCAGTCTCCTTCGGATTTCCGTTGCGTACCCTCGTTCGCATCGCCTTGTGCCTCACCGCGCTGTCGTCGCTGTCGACGCTGGAGCCGTGGGAGACGTCGCCGCCGGCACGGGCGCATCACGCGCTCGCGTACGACCCCGGCACGCGGCGCGTGCTGCTCACCGCCGGAAGCACGCCGCGCGACGGCGGTCGTTCGTTCGAATTCTTCAACGATCTCTGGGCGTTCGACGGTCGACGATGGATCGAGCTCCCCGCCTCGGGGGACCGGATCTCCGGGACCGCGCTCGCCTTCGACGTTCGGCGCGGCAGGATGGTCTCGTGGGGTGGATACGACGGGTCCGCGCGCGGCGATCTCCGTGTGCTCGAGCCCGACGGCTGGCGCACCATCGGCACCTACGACGACATGCGCGTATCCGAACCGGGAACGGCGTACGACACACATCGCGCGCGGCTCGTCGCCTTCGGCGGATCGGCTCGGCGCGGGCACGCTTACGCCGACACCTGGGAGCACGACGGAGCGCGCTGGCATCGCATCGAGGCACAAGGGCCGCCCGCGAGACAGGCGCACGTGATGGTGTTCGATGCACGGCGAGGCCGCGTCGTCGTGTTCGGCGGCATGGGGACGACGGAGGGAGATCAGCCGCCGATCCTCCGCGACACCTGGGAATACGATGGAGCGCGTTGGACACGACTGGATGTCACCGGACCTTCACCGCGCATGAGTGCCGGCGCGACGTACGATGCGCGGCGCGGGATGGTCGTCATCTTCGGCGGCAGCGGAAGCGAAGGCCTTCTTGCCGACACCTGGGGCTGGAACGGTCGTGAGTGGCGGCGCCTGTCCGACGCAGGCCCCGGGCGTCGCGCGATGGGCCAGTTGGCCTACGATGCGGCGCGCGATCGCATCGTGCTCTTCGGCGGGAGGAGCGGCTACCCCAACGGAGACCTCGCCGACACCTGGGAATGGGACGGCACCAGCTGGACTCGGTTCGGCGGCTGACGCTCTGGCCGGCCACGTCGACGGCGTGTGGTCCGTTGCGTTCAGTCCGACGGTCAGTGGCTGGCCACTGCCTGTAAGAAAGGAACCGTCAACCTGTACCGGCTGCGACCTGGACCGGTTCCCGCTCTACCTCGTGGACTTCCTCGGTGATGCCCCACCAGGCGCGAGGCACGCGGATCGTGAAGCAGCTTCCCTCGCCCAGGATGCTCCGCGCCGCGATGTCGCCGCCGAGCAGGCGTACCAGTCGTCGCGTCACATGGAGGCCGAGCCCCGTGCCTCCGACGCGGCGTGTGGGCGCCTGATCCACCTGCCAGAACGCGTCGAAGATGCGCGGCAGATGCTGCTCCGAGATCCCGATGCCTGAGTCCTCGACGTCGAACACGATCTCATCGCCTTCCAGCGCGGTGCGAGCGCGCACGCACACCTCACCCTCGTCGGTGAACTTCACGGCGTTGCTGATCAGATTGACCAGCGCCTGGCGGAGCTTGCCCGCATCGGTGACCATCGCGACGCTCTCCTCGGGGAGCTCGAGCGTGATCGCCAGGCCCTTCTTTCGCGCCTCGGGCTCCATCATCGCCGCCGCTTCCTCTACCAGCGTGGCGGCGGCGATCGTCGTCGGCGTGACGCGCTCGCGCCCCAACTCGAGCCGCGACAGCGTCAGCACCTCGTCGATCAGCGCGAGCAGGTGCTTCGCGCTCGCGCCGATTCGCTCGATGTAGCCGCGCTGCCCGGTCGTCGCCGGGTCGGGGATGCCGTCGCGCAGCAGGCTGCCGTAGCCGATGATCGCGTTCAGCGGCGTTCGAAGCTCGTGGCTCATCACCGCGAGGAAGTCGTTCTTCGCGCGGTTGGCGCGCTCCGCCTCGTCGCGCGCCGCGGCCGCGTTGTCGAGTGCGAGCGCCTGGGCGCGCTCGCCGCGCTGCACGATCGCCGCGGCGCGCAGGAGCACGGTGAGCTGGATGGCTATCATCGCCACGACGAGGATCGCAACCCCCGCCTCGCGACTCACGAACATCTCCTCGCGCGCCTGGATGTACAGCCAGCCGAGCGCCAGCGGCACGATCGTCAGCGCGAGAAGCAGTCGCCGCGCGAGCATGCCCGTGCCGGTGCGCACGACGAGCCGTCCCGCCCACGACGCGTTCGGCCGGGCGCTCAGGATGCCGACGTGCAGCGCGAAGAAGGCGAGCGCGGTGGAGACGGCCATCGCGGCGCTCGCATCCATCTGGTAGAGCGCCTCCACGCCGTACAGGTAGCCGATCATCGCCAGCGCGGCGATCGCGATGCCGAGCGTGGAGAACCAGTGCGCGATCTGCCGGACCAGCCGCGTCTGCCCGTCGAGGAGGAAGAGCGCCGCTCCGGCGAACGAGAAGCCGATCGCCGAATTGCTGGCCATCCGGCCGATCGGCCGATACGACAGCCTCTCCAACTGATCGGGGAAGAGCAACCGGTCGATCGGGCCGTCCCACCCTGTGATGCGCTCGATGAGGGTGATCGCGCCGATCGCGAGCACGACGAGCGCAAGCGACCGCG
>DATFOL010000412.1:0-5160 GCA_035265545.1 Gemmatimonadaceae bacterium
GAGCGCCATGCGAAAGAGGAGCGTGCGCCCCGGGGCGGGCTCGAAGAACTTGCCCCCCGTGGCGTTCACGCTCACCGACCCTACGCTGCGCACGTCGGCGAGGTTTTGCAAAGCGATCAGCGGCGAAACTCGTACCCCCGCTACCCGCATGGTGTTGGACAGCGCGAGGCCGAGGAGGGTTCTCCCCTTGGCCTGCGCGCTGTTGGTGTCGTCCACGTCGACGGCGGTGGCGACGTCAGCCGTGCCCGATAGGGTGAAGGACCCCGCGTGCAGCGCGGCGGTTGCAGCCACCGTATGCTCGGGAACACCGGGGATGCGGTTGCCGGCGAACGACGTGGTGCCGACGACGTAGCTCACGTATCGGAAGTGCGAATAGCTGTACGCCGCCCGGAGGGAGAGCGGACCAACGTCCGTCTCCGCGCCCACCTCGGCCCCGATGCGCCGCGTGCGTCCCGCATTGCGGAAGTAGCGCCGGCCGGCCCCGCCCGGGATGTCGAACGGGACGAGCTCGTCGCGCGCGCCGGTCTGGAACGCGGCCACCTCCCAACGCAGCGCACTGCCCGCGAGCCCCTTCGCGCCGACCTCGAGCGACAGCGCGCGCTGCGGCTGGAGCTCCGGGTTGATGCCGGCCGACCCGTCGGGCTTGTTCCCGAGCTCGGTGGTCGTGGGGGTCTCGAAGCTCGACGAGACCGTGGCGTACACCGACGCGAGCGGCGTCGCACGCCACACGAGCCCGAACGCCGGACTGACCGCGTGCAGAGTGCGCTCGCCCGAGTCGTCGGGATTGGTGGCGCTGATCAGGCGATCGCGCACACGGAAGCGCACGGCATCGGCGCGCACGCCCGCCGACGCGAGGAGCGATGGCACGATGGCGATCTCGCCACGCACGAACGGCCCGGCGCTCGACACGAGCTCGCGCTGATCCCTGCGCAGTCGGCCGCGCTGGACGCTCGGCGTGGGGCAGGTGGCCGACGGGGTCGCGACGTCGATACAGGACTCGTACTCCTGACGGTCGTCGTTCTGCCACTGGAGATCGCCGCCCGCGGCGAGGCGCACCGCGCGCGCACCGAGGTTGCCGTCACCGCGGAGCCGCGCCGAGGCGCCGCCGCTCGAGCGGCCGACGTTGACGACGGCGAAGGTGAGCGGGTTCTCGAGCGTGCGCACGCTGCCGTAGACCGTCGCGTCGAGCGCGACCCGCGGGCCGAACGGCTGGGCGAACGAGAGCGCGAGATCGCCCTGGCTCACGGTCTTGCCGGCTCGTTTGCGGACGGAGAGCGGATCGGCCATGCGCGGCGCGCTGTCGAACTGCGCGCGCGTCAACGCCCCCGGGCTTTCGGCGAGATCGACGTCGGAGAGCCGCGCGGCGAGCGTGATGCCGGGGATCGCGCTCCCGTAGGTGTGCGGACGGACGAGTCGCAGCGCGGCCCGGGTGGCGCGCTGGTCCGAGTAGTCGCGATAGCCGCGGCCGACGACCCGCGTGATGGACGACGTGTAGCCGAGGGAGCGGAGCGTGCCCCCGGCGCCGGCGGCGCTGATGGTGGGCACATCGTCGCCACCGACGATGCGGGCGTACGGCGCGAGGCCGACGAGCGCGGGGGGCGTGCTGCGTACGTCGATCACGCCGCCGGCGGCGTTCCCGTAGAGCGACGAGGCGCTCCCGCGCACGACCTCGACCCGCTCGGCGCCCTCGATGTCGACGACGTCGACCGGTGTCTGGCCATCGGGGAGTGTGAGCGGAATTCCGTCCTGGAGTACGCGCACGCCGCGCACGCCGAACGCCGAGCGGGCGCCGAAGCCGCGGATGCTGATGCGCGGGTCCTGCGCCGGATTCTGCCGGTTCGCCAGCGCGACGCCGGGGATGGCGAACAGCAGCTCGTCGGCACCGAGCCGTCGCAGCGCGGCGAGCGAGTCGGGCCGCGTCAGGGTGACGGCGTACGGCAGCTCGATCGGCGCGCGGGGCCCTTCGCGCGTGGCGGTGACGCGCACCGTCGGGAGCGCGGTGGCCGGCGGCACCGTGCGCGCACTGTCGGGAGCCGTGTCCTGCGCCGCGAGCGGCGGCGCCACGACGAGCGCGGCGACGAGCGCCAGGAACCGCGCACCGCCGCCGGTGGTGATCGATCGCATGACTTCAAGTTACGCGCGGGACCCCGAGGCGACGACGCCCGGGCGGAACGCTCAGGCGTGTTCCGGTCCCGTCCGCCGCAGCGACAGACCCAGGCTCACCAGCGCGAGCGCGAGCGCGGCGAGCGACGTGTAGAGCGGCACCGACGAACCGCCACGGCTGCTCGCGGTGGCAGCCGTGGCGGGATGAGCGCTGTCCGCTGCCGCCGTCGTCGCGGGCCGCGCGGACAGCGTCGTCACCGATGCGGGCGACTTCGAGCCTTCCGGGCCCGTCCACTCCACGACCTCCCCACCGGCGTACGTCTGGAACGCCGGCCACACGACGCGCGCACCTTCCTTCGGGTTCACGGCGACGAGCGGGAACTCGACGAAGCGCTTCGGCGGGAGATTTCCCGTCCAGACGGCGCCGGTGATCTTGCCGGCCGAGTCGGTGACCACCTCGAGCTTCCAGCCGGCCACGTCGAGGAACGACGAGATGCGCACCTCGGCGGGGAAGCGGATCTCGACGCGCGTGGTCGCGACGTCCTTCTCGTTCGGGACGCGGACGACGTAGCGCTCGTACGAGCCGTGTGCGGCCGACTTCGGCCACACGGTCACGTGCGCATTCGCGAGGGACGGCAGCAGAAGCGCGGCGGCGACGGCGAGCGTGGCGCCGACGAGGGTGCGGCGCGGTGCTGAACGGAACGAGGAAGGGATCGGCATGGGAGAGGGATCGATGAGCGAGGCAGCGCCTCGGGCAGGTCAGTGCCGGGGTGGAGGGACGTACGCGAGCAGCCCGCCGACGAGGATGACGAGAGTGAGGAGGACGACTTCGCTGCGCAGCGAGCGCGAGAATCGGTCGGCGACCCCTGCCTCGGTGAGCCGCGGCATGACGCGAAAGCGGTGGTGCGCGCCGAACAGGACGAGCCCGGCGAGCCCGGCGAGCTTCACGAGCGCGAGGGCGCCATACGCCGAGCGTACCAGCTCGCCCCACTCGCCGATGAAGAACTTGGTCTGCACGACGCCGGTGACCGTCACGACGATCACGCCGACGAGCGCGAGCGACGACACGCGCTCCGCTTCGGCGGCAATCACCTCGATGCTCGGACGCGCCAGCGTGAGCAGCCAGAGCAATCCTCCGAGCCATGCCGCGACGGCGAACAGGTGAAGCGCACGCGCCGGGATGGTCCACGCGGGATGGATCGTCGCCGAGTGTCCGGTGGCCGAGCTGACGAGCATCGATCCCACGGCGAAGGCGAACGCGAGCCACTCGCGACGCGCGAGCACGAGCGCCCAGCACGCGAACAGAGCGAGCGCCGCCCGCGCGAGCTCCATTCGGCCGACCCGGCTCGCGAGCATCGCGAGCATCTGCTCGCCGCCGAGCGATCGGTCGGGCGAGGCTGCGAGGGCCCAGACGACGAGGTGCAGCGTCAGCACCAGGGCCGTCGCGATCGAGACCCGCGAGAGGAGTCGTTCGGAGCGCGGCTGCGCCGCGCGATCGCGCCGGGTGCGCAGGAACCAGAGCAGTCCGGCGAACGCGGTGAGGAGACCAACCCCGAGCCCACGCAGGATCGCCGGCAGGACCGGGACCTCGTCCATCGCCGAGCGGGCGGGCTCGGTGACCGTGTCTGGGAGAGCAACCGTAGCGGGCGCCGTCGCTTCGGGGTCCGATGACGGAGTTGCCGCATCCGGCGATGGTGTCGGCGTGGCGGCCGACGTGCTGTCCCCTCCCGCGCTGGCGAGCGTGAAGGTGAAGTCGCCATCGATCGGATGGCCGTCCTCCGACACGATACGCCACTCCACGCGCCACGTGCCCGCGGCGAGCATGGTCGTGACCGGCGCGACGAGCGCCGACACGTTGCGCGGATCGCCCGTCGGCTTGAGGGTGAGAGTGCCTCCAGGCCCGACGAGCCTGATGCCGCCCAGCGAAGGCTCGATCTCCTCGCTGAACACCAGGTAGATCCGACCCGGCGACGTCGTGATGGTGCCTCCCTTCGCTGGCTCCGACCGCAGCAGCGTGGCGTGCATGCGGAGCGCGGGCGGCGGCGCTGCGCGCGCCAATGCGGCGTGCACCAACGCGGCGTGCACTGGTGCGGCGTGTACAGGTGCGGCGTGCGCCAACGCGAGCACCGCGACGACCGCTCCGAGGAGCAGTCCGAGGTACCGCGTCGGCCGCGCGATCGTACGATGGATCACGAGCGGATCACTGGAATCCGTACTTGAGCGACGCGAGGAAGGTGCGCTGTGGGAACGGGTGGAAGAGGAAGTACTTCCGGTCCAGCAGGTTGTCCACGCCGAGCGACGTGCTCCAGTTCTCGTTCACGCGAAAGTTCGCCTTCGTGTCCATCACGAACCACTCCGAGAACCCCTGATACGTGTTGTAGCGCACGTCCGCGTTGTCGAGCGTGGTGTAGAGCTTGGAGCTGTAGCGGCCCGCGAGCGTGTAGGTGAAGCGTTCGTTCGGGCGGTACATCGCCGTGGCCGTGGCGCGCCACTTCGGGATGTTCGGCAGTTGCTTGTCGATCGCCGCGTCGGGCGCCGCCGTGGCGCTCGCGCGGCCCGACATCGCCAGCGTCTTCGGGTCGACGGCGGTCACGTTGCCGGAGAACGCCAGGCCCTGGAGCAGGACGTCGTTCGTGCCGAACGCCAGCTCCGCACCGCGCGCGCGGACGTGATCGACGTTGGAGACGAACGAGTAGAGCTGCGTCGAGCCGTTGAGCGTGTTGAACTGCGAGATGATCGCGTCGTGCACGTCGTCCTGGAACAGCGAGAGCTGCAGGCGGGCGCGCTCGAACTTGCGTTCCACGCGCAGCTCGGCCGACGTGACGTTGTCCGGCTTGAGGTTCGGATTGGGCGACGTGAACGTCGTGCCGGTCGAGACGAGCTGATAGAGCTCCGCCGCCGTCGCGAAGCGGTAGGCCTTGGCCAGCGCCGCGGTGAACGACCACCGCTCCGACGCGTTCCAGGTGAGGAGCCCCTTGGGGGAGAACTTCTGCCCCTCGACCGTCGGCTGCTCCACGCGCGTGGTCCCGCTGGTGTTCAGACCGTCGTAACCGCGCC
>DATFOL010000413.1:0-4423 GCA_035265545.1 Gemmatimonadaceae bacterium
GGCCGGCCGATGGCGCACCTGGTGTCGACCGACCGCGAACGCCTGTTGCGCTACGGCGCGACAATCGGGATCGGCGCGTCACGCTTGCAGTTCAAGCCTCTCAAAGATCCGCGCACCGGTATTCGGCGCGATGCCTGGCACTGGGACCTCGGCGGTCCGTACCTCCCGCCTCCTGGCCCCCGCGCCTAGCCGCGCGCCTCGACGGCCGGTGACACGCCCCCACTGATGAGCGCCTGCTCGAGCGCGAGCGCTTCCAGCAGGAGCGCATCGACGACCGCCACGAGCCGAGGTTGCAGGGCCGGATCGGCACGGAAGGCGAGGAACGATCGTGCGCGCTGCAGCGCACGCGCGAGTCGTCCACCGCCGAGCCGGCGTGCGTGCGCGGCAGCGAAGATCACGGTGAGCCAGAGCAAGGCCATCGGCACGCCAGCGATTCGCGCGACGATGATACCCTGCACGATGTACCAGAGCACGACCGCTGCTAGGCCGAAGAGAATGGTGCGCATCGCAGGCTGGTCGCGCGACGCGTCGCGACGCAGCGAGCGCAGGGCGAGAACACGCGCCACTCGCAACGGGATCCAGTGTGTCGCCCACCCGAGCCCCATCGTGATGCCCGCGAGCAGGGCCAGGGGTCCTTCCCTGGCGACGAAGGTCACGGCATCAGGCACGCGCGTCGAGACGCGCACGTCGGTGAGGGCGATGCCGCGTTGCCGGAGCTCGCGCTCGACCGTGTCGAGCTTCGCCACCAACTCGTCCGCCGACTCGATCACCTGGGGTGATGCATCGGCGAGTGCGGCCGTTGCCGCATCGATGCGGAGCGCAAGCTCGGTCTCGGCCTCGAGCGAGCGAGGCTTGTCCACTGGTGCGGGCGACTCGGCGAGCGCCGAAAGCACGCGCGCGAGCCGCACCGCACGTGCCGCTCGCTCCGCGCTGGCGAAGTTGAGCGTGACCGCGCGCAAACGCGCGGTGAGCTCTTTCGTCAGTGCATGGGCGTCCTCGATCGCCCGCTCGGCGAGCCAGGTGTCGAGATCGAGCGCTTCACCGATGCGAACGAGCACACGACTGTCCGGCCGTTCCTTCGCTTCGAAGACGAGTCCCATCGGAACGAGCCGAATACCAGCAACGCCCTCGCTATGCGCTTGGAGCGCCATGCGTGCGGCTCCCGACTTCAAGGGCGCGAGCGCCGGATCATCGTGGCTGATGCCCTCGGGGAAGATCAGCACGACGTTGCACGCCCGGAGGGCGGCCGTCACCCGCTGGAACGCGACCGCGTTACGCTCGGGGGTGGCAGGGGCAGGGACTCCATCGTGCGATTCGTCCTTCGCGCGCCGCAGCGGCACCACTCCCACGGCTTCGAACAGCAATGCGAGCGCGGGATGCTCGAACAGCGTGGCCTTGGCCGTGAGCAGCACGCGCCGATCGATCGCCGTGCCGACGAGCAGGGGATCGATCAACGCGTTGGGGTGGTTCGCCAGGACCAGCAGTGGTCCGTCGCGTGGAACTCGCTCGGACCCCTGCACCGCCACATCCGCGTAGTACCATCGCAGCGCGATGGCCGCCGTGCCGCGAAGGAGCTGATAGAGCACGGCGCGTCAGGCGCGAGGCGAGCGCTCGGGCACGCGTCGGAGCAGCACGAGTGAGATGGCAAACATCAAAGCGACCGTGATCACCGCGGTGCGATACGCGACGCCAGTCCCGACCCGCGGTTCGAGCCCATCGACCGTCGCGGCCCAGATGAGCGGACCAGCGACGGCTGCGGCGCGCGACGAGAGCAACATGAGGCTGAAGAAGCGTCCGGCCTCCGCTTCGGGCACCAACGAGAGAAGCAGTGGTCGCTCCGCGGTGGGCACGCCGCCGAAGATCAGGCCAATGCCGAGCCCGACCAACCAGAACGCATTCTGCGTCGGCACGACTACCATCGCAACGAGCAGGGCGATCCACGCCACGATGATTGCGATGAGCGTTCGCCTGGCGCCGAACCGATCGACCAGACGCCCGATGAAGTAGCTGCCGACGATCGCGGGGATGGTCAAGACGAGAAACAGCGTGATCTCACTTCCCTGCTTGAAGCCCATCGCCTTCACGGCGTAGATCGCCATGAAGGAAACGATCGTGCCGACGGCGTCCTGATACAGAAACGAGGCCAGGATCAATGCCAGTGCGCCTGGGTAGCGCTTGGCGTCGCGCAGCGTTCGGCCAACGTCGGCGAACGCCGCGCGCCACGCGATGGGCTCGCGCTCCGGCCGCGGATGATGGTCGCGGCAGAAGAGAAAGAGCGGTAGCGAGAAGAGCAGGAACAACAGCGCAGTCGGCACGAACGTCGACACGCGGCCGGCGTGTCCAGAGAAGGGCACGATCGCACGGAGAAACGCCATGGCGGCGTCCGGCAGCGCGCCGAGTAGCGGAAGCGCCCCGTTGAAGTACGGCGCCACGAGCAGGAGACCGACGATCGTACCGATGTAGCCGACCGCGGTGCCGATCCCCGAGAGCCGCCCCCGCTCCTCTGGCGGCACGAGGTCCGGCAGCATCGCGTTGTAGAATGGCTGCGCGGCCTGATACGTGTAGTTGGCGACGATGAACGCCACGAGGACCCAGGCGAAGGTCCCGATCGTGGGATGCCATCCGGCTGGCAGGCTCGTCCCGCCGATCGTCTCCGCGCCCGCGACGGGCAGGGTCAGCTGACCGAGGATGCCGATCGCGGCACAAGCGAGGCATGAAGCGATGGTGAATCCTACCACCCACGGCTTACGCCGCCGCCGCGCATCGGACACGGCACCCAGCACGGGCACCGACAGCACCACGAGGATGGACGAGATGCCATTGCCGACCGCATATACGGTGTTCGAGGCCTGTAGATCCGCAATCAGCCAGACGGAGAAGTACAGCGTCGCGACGTTCATCGAGAAGATGGTGTTCGCGAAGTCGTACAGGGCCCAGCTCGCGCGCTCCCGAATTGGTGCGCGCTCGGAAGTCGGAGCGGGCATCATCGGCAAGCGGGGAACATCTCGGTCATGAACGCTCCCATTCGTGTTGACGCCCAAGCTCGGCGACCCAAATTACCTCGCATGGCCCCTTCCCGCCTCCATCGCACCGTCCGGGCACTCCGGGTCGCCGTGCTGCTCGGTGCGACCGTGTCGGGGTGGGCGTGCCGGAACGACGCGCCACCGGCGCGCATCGATACCAGCTTCACGACGATCACGTCGCGCCCCGACTCCATCGCTGCGCCGCCGGTCACGAACGGCTGGAACTCCATGGCCGGACCCGTGCTGCTCGTAGCTGGCCCGTCGCCAGACGAGGCGCTCGTGTTCTTCGGCCCGGCGAGCAATGGCGCGGGTCCGCCGGTCGATACCGGCGCGGTGGATCAGGCGACGGCGACGCTGTTCGGGCGCGATAGCGCGCGCTTCAGCGCCACCTTGGAGCTCCCCGCCGGCAACGACAACGCCGAGTGTCGCGTGTGGCCGCTCCGCAACCTGCGCGTGACCGGGACCGGAGGCGTCTGGTCGGTCGGCTTCGTGAGCACCAGCGTCACGCCCATCCCACTGGACTCCGTGGGTGCGCTTCCCGCTCGCGACAGCATGGCCCTCGCCGCCGAAGCATCGCGTCTGGCGTCCACAGTGACGGCCAATACCTCTCCCGCGTTCCAAGGGCTCCGGTTCACGGCACACGACATCAGGCGCTTCAAGATCGCGCCAGGCGTGGAAGCAATGGCTGCGCACCTCATCCGACGCGTGAACCAGGAGGCCGACCCGCAAGAGGAGCAGACACTGCTCGTAGCCGAGCGCGACAGCGGCGCGACAGCAGCTCGGTTCCAACTAGCGTACGCCGAACGTTCGTACGGAAACGAAGAACAGGTGACGTCGAGCGAGCTGGTCGCAGCGGTCCGGTTAGGTCCGAACGGTGTGCCCTCGCTCGTCGTGGCGCGGGACAGCGAGGAGGGTCTCGCGTACGCTTTGCTCGAGCGGACCGGCCCTCGCCAGTGGCGAGTGCGCTGGACCAGTGGGCTCGCCAAGTGCGGCGGGTGACGCTCGTCGAGGGCTGATTGCACGCCGCTCACCCCCGTTCGAGCGCGCGTCCCAGCGCCGCGGGTGCCCTCGCGCGACCAACTGCTCCCGCCAGCGCGGCGAGCGTCAGGAGATAGGGTACCACCAGGAACACCTGATAGGGCGCATTCCATCCCATCGCCTGGAAGGCGTACTGCAGGGCGCTTGCGCCGCCGAACAACAGCGCGCCGGCGGCGACTCCAAAGGGTGTCCATCGGCCCAGCACGACGATGGCGATCGCGATGAAGCCGCGTCCAGCCGACATCCCCTCGACGAAGGTCCCCGCCTGTGCCAGCACCAGTGTCCCGCCGGCGAGGCCGCCCAGCCCTCCCCCTGCCATGATCGCCAGCAGTCGCACGCGATCGACGGCGATCCCGGCGGCT
>DATFOL010000414.1:0-3270 GCA_035265545.1 Gemmatimonadaceae bacterium
CCCCAGCGACATGGAGACCATGTACGGACGATTCCTCGAGCATCTGCGAACTGATCATGGCCTGCGGCGCTTCGAGGTGGTGGACGAGGGCCTATATAAAGGCACAACGCGCGCGTACCCGAACGCGGCGCTCCGCTTTTACGCGACGATGGAGAATGTCCGCGGCGGCGCAGTCACCGTGCGCGAACCGGTGACGGCGAAAAAGACCGGCGTCGTAGCTTCGTGTGATACGAGTGCCTGGCGCGCGACGGTCGCGGGACGTGCGGTGGACACGCTCACGACATGGGAGGGCTGCGTCGCCGCGTACGTCCGTCCCATCTCGCCGCTATCCGTTGCCGCGCCGGCCCGTGGTACCAGAAACGGCTCGCCAAAGCCGAGAACGAGCGAACGCGACGATCGCACCGTCGGTGGAACTTCGCCTCAGCACCCTTGAGCGCGACAAACCAGTACCACATGTTGTACGGCCGTCATGCCATGGGCATCCAGGCCGATGCATTGGGTCCCCAAGCGCACGGTGGGCGGCGATGAGCGGCCCGCGGCAGCCAGCTCGGAGAGTACCGAAGTAGCGAAGTCGTAGCGGGACGCGCGGCGTGCGCGGCCGCGATCGAAGGAAGGAGGAAATCACATGCGAACCGTCGTCGCCGTACCCGCGTTGACGTTCCTGATGACGAGCGCGCCGCTCGCGGCGCAGCAGACGCCGATCGGTCGCCTCGAAGGGACGATTGCGCACTGGATTGCCACTCGTGCCGTACAGGCCGCGAAGGTCTCGCTCGTGCAGCTCGAGTCGGAGGCGAGCAACACCGTCACGGCCGCGGTCGATCCGCGCGGACGGTATCGCGTGGACTCACTCCCCGTCGGCGCTTATCTCGTCCAGGTGAGCCATCCGACCCTCGACTCACTCGACGTGACGCTTCCGCCCGGCCGACTCGCGATCACGGCCGGCCGGACGACGCGATCCGACTTCTCGCTGCCTTCGGGGGACCGGCTGCGTGCGATCGTGTGCCCGGGCGTCTCGCTCGGACCGGAGAAGGTCGTCATCGCCGGTCGGGCCGTCGACGCCGAGACCGACGCACCGCTCGTCGGTGCGAAGGTCGTCGCGGGGTGGAGCGAGATCACGGTCGAGCGCAAGGCGCGCAAGATCGAGATGAAGCAGCAGCGGGCCGTCGTCTCGACAGGACCGGGTGGCGAATATCGGCTGTGCGGCATGCCCGTCTCCAAGGTGATCGGGCTTCAACTCCAGCACGAGGGGCGCGCGGGCGTCGCGACTCGACTCAGCGTGTCGCCCGAAGAGGGCGTGGTCGTCCGCAACTTCTCGTTGAGCCTGCGCTCAGCGCCGACGATCGCCGCGCTCGATTCGATCGAATCCCTCGCGGCCACGCCCCGCTCCGATTCGAGCAGCGAGACGGAGCCGGTCCGCGGAGAGCTTGCGCTGACCGGCAGCGCGAAACTGGCGGGCACGGTGCGCTCGTCGAGAGGCCAGCTGCTGGCGGGCGCCGAGGTGCGCGTGCGCCACGCGCGATCGACCGCCGTCACCGACGCCGCCGGAGGGTTCGTCCTCGACAGCCTGCCGGCCGGCACGCAGATGCTGCTCGTGCGGCACCTCGGTTATGGCCTCGTCGAGCTTCCGGTCGATCTGCGTCCGGAGCGGCGTGTGGAACTGAACGTCCAGATGACGCGCGCGGTCGCACTCGATTCCGTGCGCGTGGTCGCGAAGCGGCCATCGCTGGAGGAGTTCGAGTACAATCGCCGAACACAGCTCCAGGGGCACTTCCTCACCCTGGGCGAGATCCAGCGCGCCAAGGTGAAGCAGACATCGGAGCTGCTGCCGCTGCTGGGCGGCTACGTCATGATGGGGCGCGGCCGCCTCGTGAAGATGAAAGAGACGGCGTTCGACCCGCCGGGCACACACGCGTGCAAGGCCGCGAACGTGGTCATCGACGGTGTGGAAGGTCTGGAAGTCGACGACGTGCTCCCGAACCAGATCGCCGGAATAGAGCTCTACAAGAACGCTGCGTCAGCGCCGTTGCAGTACGCGGGACGCGCCAACTGTGGATTGATCGTGATCTGGCTCAGGCCCGGGCCGCGCTGGCAAGGCTGGAAGGCTCTCCTTACCGACCCCGGCAAGCTGCAGAGCAACGGGTATCCGTGAGCCCGTGAGCAGTCGCGAGCAACCGAGAGGATCTGCAATGTCCAGCGCCCCGACGCTGCGCGTCGGCTGGACGCGCAGCGGGACCCTGTTCGCAACGGCGTCACTCGCCTTGCTCGGTCTGCTGCTCGTGTGTGCCGCGACCACCGCTGCGCAGTCGGCGTCGGTCAAGCCGCCACCGGTGATCGACATCCATGTGCACACGTTCGGCGGTGGTCCTGGGCAGACACCGATGTGTCCGTGGCCTCCGCAATTCCTCGCGTCCGATCCGAAGACGACGGAGTCGACCAGCGGATGGTCGAACCAGAATTGCGTGCTACCGTTGCAGCCCGCCGCGACGCCCGACGCGTACATGAAGGCGGTGCTCGCCGACTGGGAGCGCCTCAACGTCACGGCGGTGGTGATGGGCGACGAGGAATCCGTGCGCAAGTGGAAAGCGGCGGCGCCGAGCCGCGTCATCATGGGCACGTCGTTCAGCAACTCGCCGGTGGACGGGCAGTACGAGTCGCTCGACCGGCTCCGCACCGCGTTCACGAGCGGCGGCTTCCGGGTCATGGGCGAGATCGGCGTGCAGTACCAGGGGCTGTCGCCGAGCGACACGTCGCTCGACAAATACTTCGCCCTGGCCGAGGAGCTCGACATCCCGGTCGGCATCCACATGGGCACTGGCGGCTCGGGGCGCGCCAACGTCACGATGCCGAAGTTCCGTGGATCGATGGGCGATCCGCTCCTGCTCGAGGACCTGCTCGCGCGGCACCCGAAGCTGCGCCTGTGGATCATGCACGCCGGCTACCCGATGATCGACAACCTGCTGACGCTCCTCCAGGCCAACTCGCACGTCTACGTCGACGTGGCAGGGTTGATCTGGAGCTATCCGCGCCTGGAAGTCGATCGGTACATCCAGCGGATCGTCGAAGCGGGATTCGGGGACCGCATCCTGTTCGGCACGGACCAGCTGGTGTGGCCGAAGCTGATGGAGACGTCGATCGAAGTCATCGATCGCGCGAACTTTCTCACTCCACAGCAGAAGCGCGACATCCTCTACAACAACGCAGCGCGGTTCCTCCGCCTGAGCACGGCGGACACTACTTCCGCGCGTCGGTAGCGTCGCGGCCGGTCGCGGC
>DATFOL010000415.1:0-3487 GCA_035265545.1 Gemmatimonadaceae bacterium
CAACAGGCCTTGTGGGACAGGCATGATTGGCTGCAGGAGCAGATTGGTCTCGACGCCCGGCAGTAGCGCTGTCGCTGTCCAGGCAAGCGTGGCGCGGCCTCTCCGCGGATTGCGGCGGCTGCGCTGCCGCTCATATTCGACCCGCCCGCAGCTGAACTCTGGCGTTGGGCAGCGGAGACCACGCAATCGAGTTCTGGATGCGGGGCGACAATCGCCGCGCTGAGCGAAGAAGGTTCAGCAGCGGTGCCCTCTCTGCAATTCCACGTTCGCCCTCCCGACCGCATGAAATCGAGTCGCGTCATCCAGCTTGTTACCGCGGCCGTGCTGGCGAGCGTCATCCCTCCGCTCCCGCTCCCGCTCGCGGCGCAGAGCCGCTCCGCCCAACCGCGTCCCGGCTCCTTCACGGTCGTCGAAGCCAGCATCGCCGATCTCCAGAGCGCCCTCGCGCAGAACCGCACGACGTCGCGCGAGATCGTGCGGCAGTACCTCACGCGCATCGCGACGTACGAGGACCAGCTCAACGCCGTCGTCACGGTGAACCCGCGCGCCCTCGCGATCGCCGACTCGATGGACCGCGAGCGCGCGCGGGGACGCATCCATGGCCCGCTGCACGGCATCCCGGTCGCGCTCAAGGACAACATCCACACGACGACGATGCGCACGACCGGCGGCGCGCTCGCGTTCGCCGACCTGGTGCCGTCGTACGACGCGACCCTGGCGCGGAACCTCGAGCGCGCCGGTGCGATCATCATCGCCAAGACGCAGCTCACCGAGCTCGCGAACTGGGTGGCGAGCGGCATGCCCGCCAACTACAACGCGCTCACCGGCTACGGCATGAACCCGTGGGATCCTCGGCGCGACCCGCGCGAGAGCACGTTCGACGGACGTCCCGTGCTGAGCACCGGCGGCTCGAGCTCGGGCGTCGGCACGAACGTGAGCTTCTGGGCCGCCAGCGTCGGCACCGAGACGTCGGGATCGATCCTGAGCCCGTCGAACCAGAACATGCTGGTGGGGATCAAGCCGACGGTGGGACGCGTGAGCCGGTACGGCGTCATCCCGATCACGGCAGACCAGGATACGCCGGGTCCGATGGCGCGCACGGTGACCGACGCCGCGATCATGCTCGGCGCCATGGAAGGAGCGACCGCCGACCCGCACGATTCGGCGACGACGAAGTGCACGCCACCCGCCGGGAACGACTACACGCGGCTCCTCGACCCGAAGGCGCTCGAGGGTGCGCGCATCGGCATCCCGCGCGCCTTCTTCTACGACAGCCTGTCCACCCCTGGCACGACGTCACGAGGCGGCCTGAGTGACGCGCAGAAGAAGGCAATGGGGGAGGCGATCGCGGTGCTGAAGGCGCAGGGAGCGGCGATCGTCGACCCGGCAGACATCCCGAGCATCATCGCGACGGATCGGACGGAGAACTTCCTGAACTGGAACGTGTGCAGTGGGCTGGAGAGAGCGAAGGGGCTCGACGCCGGCTGCTCGATCGCGTTCAAGTACGGGATGAAGCGCGACTTCGACGCGTGGCTCGCGTCGCTCGGTGACCGGGCGCCGGTGAAGTCGCTGACGGCGCTGCGCGAGTGGAACGTCGCGCATCAGCGCGCCGGCGCCATCAAGTACGGCCAGGCGAACCTCGACGTGTCGGACGAGATGAGCCTGCCGGCGGATCGCGAGCGCTACGCGGCGGACCGCCGCAAGGACATTCGTCTCTCCGCGACGAATGGGCTCGACGCTGCTCTGAAGGCGCACCGGTTGGACGCGCTGTTCTTTCCGGGCGTGAGCAGCGCCGGCATCGGTGCGCGGCCGGGGTACCCGACGGTGACGGTGCCGTGGGCGTTCGTGCCGGTGCCGCGAGGGGAAGGGGCGAACGCATTCCCGGCGGGCTTCGAGCCCAAGCCGCAGCCGTTCAACGTGAGCTTCACGGGAACGGCATGCAGCGACCCGAAGCTGATCGCGCTGGCGTTCGCGCTCGAGCAGGCGACGAAGCGACGCGTCGCGCCGCCACTGTTTCCGTAACGGTACGGAGTCCCCGACCATGCCCGGTCATCGAATTTTCGCGAGCGCCTTTGCCGGCGTCTATCCGCACTACGTGCAGAAGGCGGAGAAGAAGAACCGCACGAAGGCCGAGGTGGACGAGATCATCTGCTGGCTCACGGGCTATGATCTCGCCGGTCTGCAACGGCAGCTCGACCAGCGCACCACCTTCGAGGAGTTCTTCGCGCAGGCCCCCGCGCTCCATCCCAATCGGTCGCTGATCACCGGCGTGGTGTGCGGCGTCCGCGTCGAGGCGGTGGAGGATCCGCTGATGCAGAAGATCCGCTATCTGGACAAGCTCATCGACGAGCTGGCGAAAGGGAAACCGATGGAGAAGATCCTTCGGCAGTAGCCTCGAGCAAGAAGGCCGACGGCAAACGGGCTCGAACCCGGACAACTCCTGAACGTGTACCCGCGGTACTGCGTCGAAGCCGACAGCGTGTCGGCTCTACTGCCCGGCGCCGCTCGCCGACTTCGACGCAGAGTGATGCTGCTCGATCGCGTGCATCCGTACGCTCAGCCCGGGATGAAGATCGTCGTCGTCCCCGCGGTCGATCTGTTGCCGGCTTCGTCGATCGCGATCACCGTGATGACGTTGTCTCCGCGCACACCGTATCCGGTGGTTTGAGTCGTGCCGATGGCCGAGTTCTCGTGCACGCCGTTCACGTACATCTCGTAGAGGATGACGTTGCCCGGCGTCACGTTGTCGGTGGACGCGCCCCACGAGACCTGAATCTCGATGTCGCCATCGTACAGGTCAACGAAGACTGGAGAGGGCTGCGTCGGTGCCGTCACGTCGCTCCCGTCGTTCGCCTTGGTCGTGACGGTGAGCGCTGCGCTGACGGCCGACACGTTGCCGCCGGCTACGTTCTCGAAGTAGTCCCGCGCCTGCGCGGTGAACGTGTAGGTGGTCGCCGGCTGGAGGAGAGTGAACGTTCTCGACGTCGCGGAGATCCATCCACTGCTGATCCGAACGCCGTCCCTGGTCACGATGTAGGAGATCCAGGGGCTGTCGTCCGTCGACGACCACGCCAGCGAGATGTGCCGCGTACCGACGCTCGTCACCGAGAAGACGGGAACCGTCGGCGGTGTCTTGTCCAGCGGAAGCGACACCGTCACGGTGTTGCTGCTCGCCGACTTGTTTCCCGCCGCGTCCACCGCGTATACCGAGAACGAATAGGTGCTTCCCGCCTGAAGCGGGGGATGCGGGTACTTCCACGTGACGCTGGTCTGCGTGCCGGGCACGGTGATCTCGCGCCCCCAGTTGTCGCGGACCCGATACGACGCGGTGCCTGTCACGGCGTCCCAGGCCAACGAAACGCTCCACGAGGTGTTGCCGGTCGAGAGCAGGTTCAACGGCTTCGCCGGAGGCTTGCCGCCCCCGGACTTCGCCAGATCCGGCGAGTCTGGCGCCGTGATCGATGGCCCTTCGGGTCGAACGGTCTCC
>DATFOL010000416.1:0-2107 GCA_035265545.1 Gemmatimonadaceae bacterium
AGCGTCTTCAGACCCCGCCGGCGCAGTTCGACGTCGTGTGGCAGCCTGACTCGATCCTGGCCGCGACGAGCACCACCGCACGATTTCCCGCCATCGCCACCGGCCAGACCTCATCGGAGATCGCGCTCGGCGTGGGCGTCACCAGCGGTGCGAACCTGACCGCGACGGTCGTCACCCGCGCCACGGTTCCGGGGATCATCGTGCGCTACGCGGTGACCCGCGTCTTCCCCGCTTCGTCTTCAATACCGGACACCACGCTCGTCCTGGTCGACGAGTCGAACCGGTTCCAGCTTCCCACGGGCCGCACCGCGGTCGACACGACTGACCCGTCGGGGAGCGCTTCACGCCGAATTCGCGCCATCCCCTTCGGCTTCGACAGTGTCGAGATCACCGCATCGGCCAACAACTTGAGGGGTATACCACTCAAGGGGAGCCCAATCCGGTTCCTGGTGACGACGAAATGAGGGTTCTCGGTGGCGCGCCGCGCCGCCGTCACGATATGTTCGCCCGATCGCGCCGCGCCCCCGCGGCCGTCCTCTTGGTCGGAGGTAGGGATGATCGCATCCGGTGGACCACGCAACACACCGCCCGGCACTCTCACGCAGCTCTTCTTCGACGCGCTGTCGCGCTTCGACAAGCCCGACGCGCTCCAGGTGAAGATCAAGGGAGCGTACACGCCGATCTCGACGCGGACCGTCGGCGACCGGGTGCGACGGCTCGCGCTCGGACTGCAGGAGCTCGGGCTCCAGGCCGGTGACCGGGTAGCGATCCTCTCCGAAAATCGCCCGGAATGGGCGATCGCGGACTTCGCCTGCCTCACGGCGTCGATCGCGGACGTGCCGCTGTACCCGAACCTGCCTCCCGAGCAGGTGGCGTACATCATGAACGACGCGGGCGCGGCGGCGATCTTCGTCAGCGACGCGGCGCAGGCGGCGAGGATCGCCGGGGTGCGCGCCAAATGCTCCACGCTGCGGCACGTGATCACCTTCGCGACCGAGCGGCACGAGGGCGCGGACCTCACCATGGCGGAGGTCGAGGCACGTGGCGCGGCGGTGGACGACGAGGCTCGCCGCGCGCGCTACCGCGAGCAGGCGCTCACGGTGAAGCCGGACGACGTTGCGACGCTGATCTATACCTCCGGCACGACGGGAGAGCCCAAGGGCGTGATGCTCACGCACGACAATCTCTACTCGAACGTGATGGCATCCGCGATCCAGATCCCGTTCGAGGGGAAGGACGTCTGTCTCAGCTTCCTGCCGCTCTCGCACATCTTCGAGCGCATGGCGGGCCACTACCTGATGTTCCACGTCGGCTGCTCGATCGCGTACGCGGAATCGATGGACACCGTGCCGATCGACATGCAGACGGTGCGGCCGACGATCGTGCTCTCGGTACCGCGGCTCTACGAGAAGATGTACGCGCGGGTGCTCGAGAACGCGCTCTCCGGCGGCGCGATCAAGAAGCGGATCTTCTTCTGGGGGCGGGCAGTGGCGGATCGTTGGGCTGACGTGACGCTCGCTGGAGGAACACCGCGTGGCTTCCTGGCATTCCAGTACCGGCTTGCACAGCGGCTGGTTTTCTCCAAGTTGCAAGCACGAACGGGAGGCCGCCTCCGCTACTTCGTCTCCGGCGGCGCGCCACTCGCGCCGGAGATCAACAAGTTCTTCTTCGCCGCTGGCCTCGTGATTCTCGAGGGGTACGGGCTCACCGAGACCTCGCCGCTGATCAGCGTCAACACGCCGAACGCGTTCCGAATCGGCTCCGTCGGAAAGCCCGCTCCCGGTGTGGAGGTCACGATCGCCCCCGACGGCGAGATCCTCACGCGCGGCCCGCACGTGATGAAGGGCTATTACAACAAGGCCGAGGCCACTCGCGAGGCGATCGACTCTGAGGGCTGGTTCCACACCGGCGACATCGGCGAGCTGCGCGACGACTTCCTTGCCATCACCGACCGGAAGAAGGACATCATCGTGACCGCGGGCGGCAAGAACATCGCCCCGCAGCCGATCGAGAACACGCTCAAGACCAACAAGTACGTCAGTCAGGCGGTCCTCATCGGCGACAAGCGCAAGTTCCCCGTCGTGCTCGTCGTGCCGAACTGGGACAA
>DATFOL010000417.1:0-3368 GCA_035265545.1 Gemmatimonadaceae bacterium
TCCGGACGAAGCTCGCCGGAGCGAGCCCAGCGCCGGGAGTCGCCGTGCTCCCCTGCCCGACTGGGGCCGTTGCCGGCTTGCCGGTCGACGCGCAGGCGCCGAGCACGCAGGCGAGCAGAAGCGTGGTTGGACGCATGCCCCCAATATACACCCCACGCAAGAAGGGGCAGCCGGATTCACCGGCTGCCCCTTCGTCCGTGGACCCTGGCCAGAGGCGTAGGCTACTGGACGCAGCGGCCCTTCGGGTCCGGCTTCGGCTTGTCGACCGCCACGCGGTGGTCGAGGTTGGCGATCCGGAGCGCCGAGTCGCGCACGAGCGTGGCCACCTGGGCCATGCGTCCGTAGTCGATGTACTGCGGCTCGTCGGTCACCTGATGGTAGTCCGCATGGCCGCCGGTCGTGAAGAACACCACCGGAATGCCATAACGGGCGTACTCATAGTGGTCGCTGCGGCAGTAGATGTTCTGTGGGTGGCCGTTGGCGTCGATGGCGTAGTCGAAGTTGAGCCCGAGCTTGTTGGTCTTGTTGACGTCCTCGATCAGGTCGCCGAGCTCGGTCGACAGCCGCCGCGAGCCGACTAGCTGGACGTATCCGGGACCGCCATGGAGCAGCCCGCCTTCCTTGGCCTCGCCCGTGATGTCGTTGGGTCCGCCGCGGCCCACCATGTCGATGTTGAGCTGGGCGACGATCGAATCGCGGGGCACCGTCGGGTTGTCGGTAAAGTACTGGGATCCATAGAGGCCCGCCTCTTCGCCCGTATGCCACACGAAGAGGATCGACCGCTTCGGCTTGACGGGGGCGGAGGACATCGCCTCGGCGATCTCCAGCACACTCACCGTGCCCGAGCCATCGTCGTCGGCGCCATTGTAGATCGAGTCCGGGCGCGCGCCGCCGTGCGCCTTGCGCAGGCTGTCGATAATGGTGCGGATGCGCGTCGTCTGCTCGGCGCTGACGGGTACCCCACTCGGGCTGTCAGCGCCCTGCGGACGGGCCACGGCCATATACGCCTTCACCGAGTCGTGGTCGGCCGGCTCGTTGTTGAAGCCGATGTGATCGTTGTGCGCGCCGATGGCGACGTACTGGCCCTTGAGGGCGGGATCGGAGCCCGGCAGGATCGCCACGACGTTGCGTCCCGGGCCGCGCTCCTCGCGCAGCGCCACGGTGCCAGCCATCGGCTTGCCGACGGCGCCGGGCTTGAGCGTCTCGACTGAGCCGAAGAGCGCCGAGACCACGCGCGGCGTGATGAGGATCGAAGAGGGCGCGGTGTTGGGCAGCGTGTCGGTTCGGAGCGCGCTGCTCCGGCCGATCTGTGGGATCACTTCGGGCGGGAAGCGATCGAGGGTCCCGACGAGGATGGCGGCGGCCTTCGCGAAGCGCGAGGTAGCGCTGAACAGGACGCCCCGCACGGGACTCGCCGTCGCCGGCACGGTGAGCACGATGATCTTGCCCGCCGCCACCTCGGCGGTGGGCCAGGTCGTCGAGTCCGCGTTCGTGCCACCGTAGATCACCGGAATGCCGTCGAAGGAAATCACGCGGCCGGCGCGCGGAATGGGCAGGTAGTCCTTGCCGTACGTCAGGGCTTCACCGCCGATCTTGAGCGACGAGCCAGCCGAATCGTTGTAGTTGAGATAGAGCGGGATGTTCTGGAAGTAGCCGCCCGCTTCGCCGGCGGGGACGAGCCCGAGTCGCCGGACCTCGCGCTCGATGTAGGCCGTCGCTTTCAGGTTGTACTCGCTGCCGACCTGGCGCCCCATCAGGGAGTCGTCGGCATAGATGTACAGCCGGGTCATGAGATCCGCGGTGCTGATCGGCGGGGTGGTCGGCTTCCCGGTGTACTTGAGCGGCAGCTCCTGCATCGGCTTCGGTGCCGCGGCACGCTCCGCCGTAGCGGCCTGTCCGTGAGCGAGCGTGGGAACGGCGAGCAGCACGCCAAGCGCGATTCGGGTGGCGGTGCGTGGGAACGTCATGAACGATCTCCGTTGGTGACATGAAAGGCACAATCCAGCAAAGCTAGCCCGCTGCACGGGCCGCCACTTGGACTTCCTTGCGGACGAATTCGTTATACTCGTCGCCGGCATTCTACCCGGTACGCGTCTTCGTGCTCCAACGCGATCTCCAACAGGCTCTTCACACCCGAACGCTCACGCTGCGCGACCGTGTGGCGGCGCTCGCTCGACCCCTCGATCCCGAACAGCTCGTGCGGCGCCCACCCGACGGCGGATGGAGCGTCGGTCACGTGCTCGAGCACCTGTGCGTGACGGCGGAGCTGTACGAGCCGCCGATCCGGGCGCTGCTGCGCGATGCGCGTCCGGACGCGGCAGCACCGCTGCGCCCGTGGAAGCCGACGCTCGTGGGCCGTCTCTTCGTCGGGATGTTCGAGCGCCCTGCGAAGATGCCGAGTCCCAAGAGCATGGTGCCGGCGGCGTCGCCGCGTGCGGGCGTGGTCGAGCGATTTCTCGAGCATCTCGACACGCAGACGCGCCTGCTCGACGACGCGACGGGCTTCGACTGGCGGCGGCTGCGGATGGCGTCGCCCGCGGTGCCGCTACCAATCAAGGTGTTCAACCTGGGCGACGTGTTCTTCGTGCTCGTCGTGCACGCAGAGCGACATGCGCGACAGATGGACCGCGTCGTCGCCACGATTCGCTGACCCACGTCGCGACGCGCTGGCGAGCACTGGCATTTACGCGCCCGCTCGATAGAATCTCCCTTCCATGCACATTGCCGTTCCCGCCGAGACGAGTCCCGGCGAACTACGCGTCTCGATCACTCCCGACAGCGTCGCTCGCCTCGTGAAGGCGGGACATGCGATCCGAGTCCAGACCGGTGCAGGCGTGCGCGCCGGATTCCCCGATGCCGCATACGAGAGTGCTGGCGCCATCGTGGTCGGCGCCGAGAGCCTCTACGAGGGGGCGCAGCTCGTCTGTCGCGTCCAGTCGCCGTCGGCGGACGAGATCGTCGCCATCCCGCGTGGCGCCGTGCTCCTGGCGCTGCTCCAGCCGGGGCGGAACAGCGTGCTGCTCGATGCGCTCTCCAAGCACGGCGTCACCGCACTCGCGCTCGAGCTCGTGCCGCGCATCACGCGCGCACAGTCGATGGACGTGCTGTCGTCGCAGAGCACCGTCGCCGGCTACAAGGCAGTGCTGATCGGCGCGTCGGCGCTGCCCAAGTTCCTCCCGATGCTCACGACGGCGGCCGGCAACGTGTCGCCCGCCAAGGTGTTCGTCATCGGCGCGGGCGTGGCCGGCCTGCAGGCGATCGCCACGGCGCGCCGCCTGGGCGGAGTCGTCTCCGCGTTCGACGTGCGGCCCGCCGCGCGTGAGCAGGTGCTCTCGCTCGGCGCGAGCTTCGTCGCGAACGATCTCGTG
>DATFOL010000418.1:0-3372 GCA_035265545.1 Gemmatimonadaceae bacterium
GGCAGGTTCGTGCGCAGCTGGTCGTCGACGAGCACCTCGCCCCGGGTGCCGAGCGCGAGCCCGAGCGCAATGGTGTCGATCCCGCCGAGCGACGGACGCCGACCGACCGAGACGAGCACATAGTCCGCCTCGAGCGTCTCGGTGGTGCCGTTCTTCTCGACGTCGACGAAGAGCGTGCTCCCTTCGCGCCGCGCGCCCGAGACCCTGGCGCCCGTTCGCAGCTCGAGGCCCTGCTTGCGGAACACCCGCTCGGCTTCCTTCACCACGTCCTCGTCCATACCGGGCAGGATCGCCGGCGCGAGCTCGACGACGGTGACCCGCGCGCCAAGCCGGCGCCACACGCTGCCGAGCTCGAGGCCGATGATACCGCCACCGATGACGATGAGATGCTTCGGCACCTCGGGGATCTTGAGCGCGCCGATGTTGGACAGCACACGCTCCTCGTCGAACTTGAGGAAAGGAAGCTCGATCGGGACGGAGCCGGTGGCGATGATGACGTGCTTCGCCTCGTACGTCGTCGTCGTGCCGTCGGCACCGGCGACGTCGACGAGATTGCCGGCGCGCAGCGTGCCGCGGCCCTTGGCCCAGGTGATCTTGTTCTTCCGGAACAGGAACTCGATCCCCTTGGTGTTCTGTCCGACGACGTCGTCCTTGCGCTTGAGCATCTGCGCGAGGTCGATGCGGACGTCGCCGACGCCGATCCCGTGCTCGGCCGCGTGCTGCCGGAGGAACTCGACGTGCTCCGACGAGTTGAGCAGCGCCTTGGACGGGATGCAGCCGACGTTGACGCAGGTGCCGCCGAGCGTCTTGTCCATCTCGACGCAGACGGTGGCGAGGCCGAGCTGGGCGGCGCGGATCGCGGCGACATAGCCGCCAGGGCCGCCACCGATGATCACGACGTCGGCGGGTGTGTTCGAGGCCATGGATACAGTGCGAGATCGAAGTGGGACAACCTGCAGAATGTAGCCGCAGGCCAGGGGACGTGGGACGGATCAGCCCGCACACTGGCGTGTTCCGACCGGTGCACGTAGCGTAGCCGTGACACAAATCTCCCCCACCCTCCGGAAGGTCCCATGACAACGGCCGCCGTCTCCGCGGCACCGCTCGATGGGGTCGTGTACCAGCCCCCCACCCGTCAGCGCATCGACTCGATCGATCTGCTGCGCGGGCTGGTGATGGTCATCATGATGCTGGACCATACACGCGACTACTTCAGCGCGGCACAGTTCCAGTTCGACCCCACCGACCTGACGAGGACGTCGGTCGTGCTGTTCCTGACGCGCTGGATCACGCACTTCTGCGCCCCGGTCTTCTTCTTTCTCGCCGGTACCGGTGCGTATCTCCGTCGCGCACGTGGGGCGACGCCGGCGGAGCTGAGCCGATTCCTCGTGAGCCGCGGCGTGTGGCTGATCGCGCTCGAGCTCACGATCATCCGCGCGCTCATCACCTTCGACGTGCTGCCGCACGGCACCTACGTCGGTCAGACGATCTGGGCGCTCGGCTGGTCGATGATCGTGCTGGCGGCACTCGTGCATCTGCCGCTGGGCGTGACGGGCGCGTTCGGGCTGCTCATGATCCTGGTGCACAACGCATTCGACGGTGTGCGCACGGAGGCCTGCGCGCCAGGCGGAGCGACCTGCGGCGTGGGAGACGTGCTGCTCCGCGTGCTGCACCAGGCCGGACCGATGACCGTCGGCGTGAAGGGTCCGCTGTTCCTTGCCCTCTATCCGCTGATCCCGTGGATCGGCGTGATGGCCGTGGGCTACGTGTTCGGTCGGTTGTACACGATGGATGCAGCCGATCGCCGACGCATTCTGCTGCGCCTCGGCGGAGGGATCGTCGTGCTATTCGTCGTGCTGCGCGCGACGAACCTCTACGGTGACCCCGGGAAGTGGTCGATGCAGCCTCGTGGTGGGGTGTTCACGACGCTCTCGTTCATGAACCTGACGAAGTACCCGCCGTCGCTGCTGTACCTGTGCATGACGCTCGGACCGGCGATCCTTCTGCTCGCGTTCCTCGAGCGCGAGCGACGGGGACGACTCGGGACCGCGCTCGTGCATTTCGGTCGCGTGCCGCTGCTGTTCTACGTGCTGCAGTGGGTGTTCGCCCACGGCGTGGCGTACGCAGCGTTCGCGGCGGTGGGGAAGCCGACCGACGCGCTCTACATCTTCCACAACAACCCGCCGGAGGTGCTCGCGAAGGCCGGGTTCTCGCTGCCGGTGGTTTACGCGTTCTGGATCCTCGGGGTGCTCGCGCTGTATCCGATCTGCAGGCGGTATGCGGAAGTGAAGCGTCGCAGGAACGACTGGTGGCTGGGGTACCTCTGAGCTTGAACTGCCACTGAAGTAACGAGTACTTCAGTTCTGAGTACCGAGGCCCGGTCGGCTGGCCCCTGAAGGCACTTCGGGAGCGCGACCGGAGGGGCTCGAAAACAACAGCGCGTCCCGAAAGGGGCGCGCTGTGCATTTGGGGAGCTGGAGCGGCGCGCGTGTCCGCTTTCGCGCACGTCCTGCACATGTGGGTCATCCGCTGACGCTGGACAAGCGCCACCCGCGGTGAGGTCCGGAGAAAGACCGTGGCTGGGCCACATCCGAGGAAAATGCAGTGAGGGGCGCTCCGACCGGAGCGCCCCTCGCTGCATCGACGGCGGGAAGAATCGGTGCGCTGGAGCAGTCCTACCCGATTCCAGCCATCCATTCACCCGTTCTCGAGCACGACATGGCCACCGCTGCCGTCCCCAGGGCCTCGTTCGACCCCCACACGTACCAACCGCCGGCGCGGACCCGCGTCGACTCGATCGACCTACTCCGCGGGCTCGTGATGGTCATCATGATGCTCGATCACACCCGCGACTACTTCAGCGCGGCGCATTTTCAGTTCGACCCAACGGATCTCACGAAGACGTCGGTGGCGCTCTTTCTCACCCGATGGATCACGCACTATTGTGCGCCGGTGTTCTTCTTCCTGGCCGGCACCGGCGCGTATCTCAAGCGTGCGCGCGGTGCCACGCCGGCGGAGATGAGCGCCTTCCTCGTGAGTCGCGGCATCTGGATGATCGTCCTCGAGTTCACGATCGTCCACGCGCTCGTCACGTTCGACGTGCTGCCCGGTGGCAAGTACACCGGTCAGACCATCTGGGCTCTGGGATGGGCGATGATCGCGCTCGGCGCGCTGGTGCATCTCCCGCTGCGAGCGATCGGCGCCCTGAGCGTGCTGATGATCGTGGCGCACAACGCATTCGACGGGCTGCGAATTCGCGAGTGCGTGCAAGGACAGCCGGTCTGCGGTGTTGGTGAAGTGGTGCTGCGCACGCTTCATCAGCCCGGCTGGATCGCGCTCGGCAGTACGAACGGGCCGCTGTTCAACGCGCGC
>DATFOL010000419.1:0-2445 GCA_035265545.1 Gemmatimonadaceae bacterium
CGTTGGAGCGGCGAGACGTACTCGGCGTAGCGGTCCGCCGTGGCGGCGGCCTGCAGGAGCAGCGCTAGTATGGGATCGTCCTCCGGTGGCCGGCGTCGACCGCGCAATCTATCGGCGCGTCACGCGGCGCTGCCACCAGGCTGGGCGACGGCGCGAGCGACGGCGCGTCGCGAACCATTCGAGTGGCGTGGTGTGCAATGAGCTGGAGGCACCGCCCGGTGCGACCTCGACCTTCCCACTCAGCCATGCGACTGCCCGCTGCCCTGCCCGTTCTGCTCGTCGGCACGCTCGCGCTGGCCGTGCCCGCGACGCGCTCACCCGTCGGTCGCGATCGTCGCCCCATCGACGGCGTGCGAGCCGATACCGCACGCGAGCTTCGCGGCACCTACGAAACAGGATTCGAGGTGAGCTGGTTCCACCCGTGTGGTGCGGCGGCGGGCGACGACCTCTGGTGGGTGACGTTGAGCGACGCGGCCCTGCGGCAGCGCGACAGTCTGGCGAAGAAGCTCACCGGCCAGCCGCGCTCCCTCTACGTCCGCTGGCGTGGGACGACGAGCCCGAAGATGCCCGCCGGCACAGGACACATGGGACGCGGCTCGCGCTACCTCTTCGTCACCGAGATCCTCGAGTTGCGCTCGGCGGACGAAGGCGGCTGCTCCGCGGCGTAGCGTCACGCTTCCCGGGGCCCTGCGGCACGGATATCGTTCGCCGTCCTCCACACCCACATGCCCAAGCCTCCGAACCGCGCCGTCGCCAACGCACTCGAACAGGTCTACGCCAAGGATCGCGCCGAATGGCGCGCCTGGCTCGCCGCGAATCATTCCACGTCGCCCGGCATCTGGCTCGTGTTCGACAAGAAGTCGAGCCGCGCCGACCGGTTGGCGTACGGGGATGCGGTCGAGGAGGGGCTCTGCTTCGGCTGGATCGACAGCACGGTGCGCACGCTGGACGACGCGCGATACCTGCAGCTCTTCACCCCGCGCAAGCCGAAGAGCACCTGGTCGCGGTCGAACAAGGAGCGCGTCGAGCGGTTGATCGCGCAGGGATTGATGGCGCAGGCCGGCCTCGCGGCGATCGACCTCGCGAAGGCGAACGGCGCATGGACGAGCCTCGATGCCGTGGACGCGATGGTGGTGCCCGACGATCTCGCCACGGCGCTGAAGCGCGAGAAGGGAGCCGCGGCGAACTTCGCGGCCTTCGCGCCGTCGGCACGCAAAGGCTATCTCCACTGGATCAGCCAGGCGGTGCGTCCAGAGACTCGCGCGCTGCGCGTGGCCGAGGTGGCGCGTCGCGCGGCGTCGAACCAGCGCAATCGATTCCTCGCGGCGCCGCAGGCCGAGTCGTCGCAAGCTCCGGCGAAGAAGTCTGCGAAGAAGTCTGCGGCGAAAACGCCGGCGTTGAAGAAGTCCGCAGCGACAGCAAAGAAGTCCGCTACGAAGAAGCGATCCGCCAGCACGAAGTCCGCGGGTAAGCGGAAGTCGCGTTGATCGTGCTCCGCCGAGCGCTGCTCGCGTGCGCGCTTATCACGGCGCAGCGCGCGAGCTCGCAGTCGCCTGCGCCTCGTGAGCTCGCGCCGGGTGCGCGCATCTCGGAGATCGGTCTCGGCTGGGCGCGCTCGTCGGTGAACGCGGTGGTCTTCCGCACGAGCAGCCTGGCGAGCCACGGCGATACCCAGTACGCCGCGTACTACGACGACAGCGCGCACGTGGTGCTCGCGAAGCGCAAGATCGGAACCGACCGGTGGACGATCGAGCGCACGCCGTTCACCAACGACGTCACCGACGCGCACAACGCGATCTCCATCGCCGTTGACGGCCGCGGCGTGCTGCACGTCGCGTGGGCCGAGCACAACCGGGTGCTGCACTATGCGCGCGCGGTACGTGCCGGATCGTTGACGCTCGGTCCCGTCGAGCGGATGACGGGCCGCCGCGAGGAGCGCGTCACGTATCCCCAGTTCTACACGCTGCCGGGAGGCGACCTGCTGTTCGTCTACCGCGACGGTCAGTCGGGGAGCGGCGACGTGCTGCTGAACCGGTACGACACCGAACGTGGCGCCTGGCGCGCGCTGCATCATCCGCTCATCGCGGGCGAAGGCCGACGCAACGCGTACCCGAACCAGCTCGCGATCGACGCGCGCGGCGGATGGCACCTGTCGTGGGTCTGGCGTGAATCGCCGGACGTCGCGTCGAACCACGACGTGATGTACGCCTTCTCACCGGATGAAGGACGGAGCTGGCGCACGTCGTCGGGCGCCGCGTACACGCTGCCGATCACCGCGAGCACGGCGGAGGTGGCGTGGCGCGTGCCGCAGGGGAGTGAGCTGATCAACCAGACGTCGATGACGGTGGACCGCGCCGGCCGGCCGATGATCGCGACGTACTGGCGCGACGCGGACGCCGAGGTGCCGCAGCTGCGGCTCGTCTGGCACGACGGCACCCGGTGGCG
>DATFOL010000420.1:0-3159 GCA_035265545.1 Gemmatimonadaceae bacterium
GACGCCGAGCACCTCACCGGTGTGGGCGAAGCGGAGGATCGAGCGGAGCCGGCGTCCCGGAGTGCCCGCCGAGAAGGGCTGCCACCGCACCTCGGCGCCGGTGGTGCGATCGAACACGAGCTCGGCGCGCTTGTGCGGCTCACCGCCCATGCCGCGGTCGATCTGGAACGACAGCTTCGCCGTGTCCGAGGCAGGAAGGGCGAGCGTGAGGCTTCGCCAGCCGGGCACGCGCTGTCCGGCGCGTGTGACGAGTGAGTCGACACCGGCGAGCGAGGCCGTCGGGCCGCCGCCACGTGTACGCTCCGCCGACGGGGCACTCGACGTCGCGCCTGGCGCACTACCGGCGGCGCTACCTGGTGCGCCGGCCGGAGCCACGACGGGCGGCTTCTCGCCGAACACGCCGTACACCAGGCGGTTCGCCCAGCCGTACGAGATCATCACGCCGGAGAAGACGATGATCACGAGCGGCGCCCACGACCACAGCCCGATCACGTTGTGCCAGTTGAAGTCGCGCGGCTTCCCAGCGAGCCCGCCACGAAAGGTGGTGACGCTGCGCACGGCGTCGCGCGTCCAGTTGCGCGGCCACCAGAGGTAGATGCCGCTGAGGACGATGAAGAAGAATCCGAGGTTGGCCGCGCCGGTGATTCCCTTGCCCCACGGACGCGACGGACCGCTGCGTCCGAGCCAGCGGTGCCAGTCGGTCACGGTGCGGAAGAAGGCGCGCACGCCTGGCGATCCATTGCCCAGCACCTCGCCGCTGTACGCATTGAGGAACAGCGTGCGCTCGCGGCCGAATGCCACCTCGACCGGCGTATCGGCGCCGGCGCGCCAGGTGACCGCGGTGGGCCGCCCCGGCGAGGCGCTCCGCGCGCGGCCGACGAGCGTGGCGACGTCGAGTCGCTGAGCACCCGCGGCGGGAGGCGCGCCGTTCAGGCTGCGCGTGTCGGCCCAGCGGGTGACCTGCTTCTCATAGGTGAGCAGCACTCCGGTGAGCGCCATGATCAACACGATGGTGCCGACGGCGACGCCGGTGGAGAGGTGGAGCCAGAAGACGAGAGTGCGGAAGGCTTTCATCGCGTAGTGATCGCTGAGCGTCGACGTGCGAGGGCGAAATGTAGTGGCGCGCGCAGGTCGGGTCGTGCGGGCTCGTGGCGGGGGCGATCCGAGGCCCTGCGTCGACGCTGGCGTACGAGCGAAACAGATCAACGTTGTCGCTGGTGACTACGGGCGCCGTCGATAGGTGGCCGAATCGACTACCATGATCGTGACCGTGTCGGCGAGTCCCGCCACGTGCCCCTATTACGGTCGCGATCGGTCAGTACATGCATGCGATGCACACTCGGCGTTCAGAGAGTCGAGCAACGACAAGAAATTCCCTCTTGACACGTCAACAGGGTTCTGACTACACTGCTCGCCCTGGGAGTCGCGTCCCGATGTTCACGAGTCGATGCACTACGCCGCTGGCGTGTGCGTTGGCCCAACCCCGACATGAGTCACTCGTCGGGCGATCATCGGCGGCGCGATTTCTCGTTTCTGGAATGTTCGCTGCAACTCGACACCGATTCACACGTACTGACGATCTCATGACCGCCCGCACTCAACCCCGATTCGCACGCCCACGGCACGCCGGCTTCAGCCGGTTCGCCGCGAGCTGGCGCGCGCCCGTCGGCGTGATTGGGACGGGTATGCAGGCGACATCGATCGAAATGGACTGCTCGACTCGCGAGATGTGCATCGCGCGACCGAGCGACCGAAAGCAGCAGACGACGGCCGACGCGGCGTCATGCAGAACGAGCGGGTACGGTTCGCTCAACGCAAGACACAGTGGTGCAGGGTCCGGGTTCCGGGGGGACGCGCCGTAGCGCATCGCCATCGACCATCGGATCGGAGCGGTTCGACACGCCCCACCTGCGCCACACACGGCAGGTGGGGCGTTCTGCGTCTCACCAGCGGGATACGTGAACACGAGACACGAGATCGGCGCCGGGCGCGCCGACACGAACGTCACCGCTGTTTGACAACCGATGGTCCGGGAAGAAACGCAGTAACGCAGTAACGCAGTAACGCGGTAACGCAGTACCAGCAACACCGTGGTGCGCTCGTCGGCCGGCGTGACATGGTGCAATGGGCAGAGGATCACGCGACTCCCACTGCTCGGCGCACCCGCTGTCGCGTCGTGCCGACGGCGCACCACTCACTGAGGGCCATAGCTCAAGCGTGGAGCATCCGGCTGTCGACCGGAAGGATGCGGGGTCGGACCCGCTGGCCTCGTTCATGAAATCGGTCGTCAGCCTCCGGCGCGCGCGCGGTGTCGGCTCACCTCGCGCCGGAGGTGCGACGAGAGTCGTGGAAGAAAGTTCCGCTTCACCCGGTCTGCGCTCTTGACCGAGACGAGCAGATCCGACCCTTTCGTCCAATCGACGCTCACGATCAGCGTTCCAATTTTCAGCACTTCTGACGAATTCGTACTAGATCCAAAGAGCAAGGAAGAGCCGTAGCTCAGTTGGTAGAGCAGTGAAGTCCCTCACCAGTCACGTGTCCGTGACCGGGCCGAAGGATCGAGGGTTATCCAATTCACGAGGCCGCGAGTTTCGATCTCGTACGGCTCTTCCACTCAATTCCGGCGCGCATGGGCATCGGCCGCGCGCCGCCGGGCACCGTAGCTCAACAGCGAACGACAGAGCACGGCGTCGCCGTACCACGTCCCATTGCCCGACGAGGGCCGGACGGTGCGGAACATCGACGCCGAGATGCGGGTGCGACTCCCGCCGGACCGGGCACCACCTGCAGCACCGTGTGACACGGCGCGAGACACCCTCGCCGATTCCTCGCCCGCACTGTTTCACCGCAGTGCCGGGGCGCTGGAGGAGGGTTATCGGTAAAGGCGAAAGCCAAACGGGTTCGAATCCCGGCTCGCCCGTGTCAGCGCTCGTCGAGTGGGTCGACGCATCTCGGTTATCTCTGTCACAGATACCCTGGCCTAGCAGCGCCAGGGTCGAGTGCATCCCTCATCCGCTCGACACCCCATACATCGCGCACCGTGTGCGGTCTCGCGGCAATCACGTTGCACACCGCTCGCCTGCATTGACTCGGTGACTCGGTGACTCGGTGACTCGGTGACTCAGTGACTCAGTGACTCAGTGACTCGGTGACTCAGTG
>DATFOL010000421.1:0-5044 GCA_035265545.1 Gemmatimonadaceae bacterium
GCGAGCATCGTCAGCGACGCCATCCCGATGCCGATGGCGATCTTCATCGCCGCGGCGACCGCCCGGCCGACGAGCGCGCCGGTCGCGACGCGGGTGGCCAGGCCATGTTCACCCTTCCTGGAATACTCGCCCAGGAAGGCCCCCAGGAATGCCCCGGCGAACGCCCCGATCACCGGACCGACGAGCGGCACTGGAACTCCGACGAACGCGCCGATCATCCCGCCGATGATCGCGCCCCAGCTCGCCCGACGCGAGCCGCCGTACTTCTTCGTGTACTTGGCCGAGAGCGTGAACTCGAGCACCTCGCCGATCACCGCGAGCGCGAACACGACGATCAGGGTGAACATCGAGATCGAGTCCGGCACCAGAATCTGATAGCCGACCGTCGCGGCGGCGATGATCCACGTGCCAGGCAGTCCAAACGGGATCATCACGAGCCCGAGGAACATCACCGCGGCGAGGATGAGCTGATTCATCGCGTCAGCGCCTCCGCCGCGCGCGCGAGCACGCCGCCCACGGAGTCGATCGAGTCGCCGCGCAGGTGGTCGAGCGAGTCGCGCCGGGTGTGTACGCGCGCCAGCGTCCGCATCGATCCGTGGCTCACCGTGATCGCCTCCCATCCCGCGTCGGCGAACGCCACCGAGTCGAGGAGCAGGCCAGGCGGCATGCGGAGCACGCGCACGTCACCGCCTGACGCGTTCCGAACGGCATCCACGATCCTGTCGGGTTTTCGTCGAGTGTACATGAGGGTCAGCTCTCCTTGGTCGTCCACGCCGTCACAGTTCAGCACGAGCGCTCGCTCGCTTCGATTTGCCCGAACCCACGCCCGCGCACCCGCCAGTCCCAACTCCTCGGCGCTCGGGATCAGAATGCCGACGGCAGACGCCGGATCCAGCATCGCCGCGGCCGAGAGCACGGCCGCCACTCCGGACGCATTGTCGACCGCCCCGAACGAGTCGTTGCCTACGACGCTGGCGATGATTACCGCACCGCCCATCGCGCCCGATGCGGCACAGGCCAACCACAGTAGCGTACGCGACGAGCCGATGCCGAGTGTCAGCCCGAGCGCGCCGAGCGTGAGCAGGATCGCGAGCGCGAGCAGCACGACTCCTGCCACCCGCACGCGCGAAGGGATCGGCTGCGACTTGCTGTCGACGTGCGCGACGAGCCAGACGCATGGCGCATCACGCCCACGCCGCGCGACGAGATTGTCAGCGCGCGCGCGCATCCACGAGAGATCGAGCACGCCGTCGCCGAGCATACGTTGGGCGAACAGCGCGAGCACGAGGAGGCCCACTCCGAACGCGGCGGCCGCACCGCGCGGCGCATGCTGGATCGAAGCCAGCCAGACGGTGACGAGCACGGTCCCAGCGCCGATCGCGCCCCCGATCGGCATGCCGTATCGCCCCGGCAGCGCAGAATACTCGAACGGCTCCACGGCGACGTCGTACCCGAGCCCGCGCAACACCCGCGCACAGTGCTCGCGCGCCGCGTGCTCCTCCGTGGTACCCGGCGCGCGCGGCGCGCGCGCGAGGACCTCGAGGTGCGACCTGCCGTCGAGGATGTTCGCGTTGACGAGGCTTGGATGCGGTTGTTCCAGTGTCATCGCTGTAGAAGATCCCCGTTCCGTCGCTACGGACGCCAGTAGTGCCCTTCCAATCGAGCGAGCATCGGACAAGCAAGAAGGGGCGCAGCCAGGCTGCGCCCCCTCCGTTCGTGCATCCAGTTGTGCGCCGAAGAAACTGGGTCGGCGCGAGCCCGGCTACTGCTGATAGAAGTCGAATCCGCCCGCACCGCTCGTGATCCCATCCATCGCGGCGCCGGCAGGCGCCGCGGCCGGCACCGGCTCTGGCTCGGGAGCCTTCTTCTCCGCAGACGAGACGCGGCGGAACATGCGCATCTTGAGCTCGAAGTCCGACGGGTTCGTCGCTGCGGCCATCGCCGTGTCGAAAGTCACCTCGCCCGACTGCACCAGATCGGCGAGGTGCTGGTCGAACGTCTGCATCCCGTACTGGTCGCGTCCGTCGGCGATGTAGTCCCGGATCTCGCCGATGCGCTTGCCGTCGGCGATCATGTCGCGCACCGCGGGTGTGACGAGCAGCACCTCGGCCGCCACGGCGCGCCCGTTACCATCGGCGCGGGGCAGCAGACGCTGCGAGATCACGGAGTGCAGCGATTCACTGAGGCGGATGCGGACGACTTCCTGCTCCTCCGGCGGGAACATCGCCATGATGCGCAGGATGGTGCTCTGGGCGTCCGGCGTGTGCAGCGTCGAGATGAGCAGATGCCCCGTCTCCGCCGCCTTGATCGCCGTGTCCACCGTCTCGGCGTCGCGCATCTCGCCGATCATGATCACGTCCGGATCCTGACGGAGCGCGGCGCGCAGTCCCATCTTGAAGTCCAGCGTGTCACTGCCGATCTCGCGCTGCGTGATCGCGCTCTGAATGTCGGTGTGCAGGAACTCGATCGGGTTCTCGAGCGTGAGGATGTGGCGGTTCTCGTGCTGGTTGATGTAGTTCACCATCGCCGCCATCGTGCTCGACTTGCCGGAGCCCGTGACCCCGGTGACGAGGATCATTCCGCGCTCGGCGTTCCCGATGTTCGCCAGGATGGGAGGCAGCCGCAGCTTCTCGAACGTCGGCACCTCGAATGGAATGACGCGCATCACGATCATGAAGCTGGATCGCTGCCGGAGGATGTTGACGCGAAACCGCCCGACCCCCGACGCGGACCAGGAGCAGTCGTAGTCGGTGAAGGTGTCGAGGCGTGCCTTGTCGTCCTCGTTCTGCATCAGGTGAAGCGCGATCGTGCGCGTCTGCTCGGGCGTCAGCCTCTGCTTCGTCAGCGGAACCAGCTTGCCATGAATTCGCGCGCGGAACACGTCGCCAGCCTTGATGTGCAGGTCGGACGCCCCACGATCGACCGCCGCCTTGATGATTCGCTCCATGAGATCAGTATCCTTCGCGCTTGTCGACGAGGTTGCGCAGTGGCTGGCCGTTCGCGTACCGGTGCCAGTTGTCGAGGAACAACTCGAGCGACCGTGGCCAGAATCGACCCGGTGACACCGGGGAGACGTGCGGCACCACGAGCGCCGATCGGAGAGGCCAGAGCGGACTGTCGCTCCGCAGTGGCTCTTCCTGGAAGACGTCGAGTACCGCCCCGCGTAACCGCCCGGCCCTCAGAAGTTCGGCAACCGCATCCTCGTCCATGAGCGCGCCGCGGGCGACGTTCACCACGATCGCCCCGGATGGCAGCCGCTCCAGACGCTCCCGCGTCATCAACCGCGTCGTACCCGAGGTGAGCGGCGCCGCCAGCACCAGGACCTCCGCCCGCGGAAGCTCGTCGTCGAGTTGCGCCGGCCCGACGACGGATGTGAATCCCGGCGGAACGCCGAGCTCCGGCCGGCGGCGAACCCCCACGCACGTCGCGCCGAGCGCCGACAGGCGCGTCGCCGTCGCCTGTCCGATACCACCCGTGCCGACGATCAGCACGCGCGCGTCCCCCAGCTCGCGCAGCGGAGAGTCGTCCGCGACGAAGAACGCCTTGCTCCACTCCCTCCGCCGCTGCTGATCGATCGCGACGTCGAGCCCCCGCATGAAGTGCAGCAGCCCGGCGATGATGAACTCCGCCATCGGGACGGAGTGGATGCCCGCGGCGTTCGTGAGGAGGATGTCGGTGTCGGCGATCCCGGACCTGAGCACGTTGCCCACTCCGGCGGCGGCGGAATGCACCCAGCGCAGGCGCCGGCCGGCGGCGAGCAGGTCCGCCGTGACCCCGAAGCCGAAGTACGCCTCGGCCTCTCCGATCAGGGCGAGCGCCTCGCGGCTGGCGCCCTGCGGCCCGTCCCCGTCCGAGCTGGTCGGTGCGCTCACCACCGCCACGTCCCATCCTCGGGGCGCCTCGCTGCGGATCCGCTCCTCGCCGGCGGTCGTCAGCGCCCAGTTCCTCGACGTCGCCGCCAGGTCCACCACCAGCCGGCGCGGCACATCAGTCAAAGCTGACCCCTAGGATGAAGTCGCGGCGCATCAGCTCCCCCGAGGCCACCTCGAACTGGCGGGACGGCCCCGCCAGCTTGAGCTCGAACGTCCGATCCTCGGAGTGGTCGTACACCCGCTGGTGCTCGATCATCAGGCCATGGGCCCGGAGCGCCTCCTCCAAATCCCCGGGCGCGGTCCCCACCCGGGTACGGATCGTGGCCGTCACCCGGCGGCGCAGCCGTCGAACGTAGATCTCGAACCGGCCCAGAGCGGCCAGCACGAAGGTCACCAGCAGGCCGGCCCCCAGCCCTTCCACGTAGAAGCCGCCGCCCACGGTGAGCCCGATTGCCGCCACCACCCAGATCGTCGCCGCCGAGGTGAGTCCGGTGACGACCCCCTGGCCCTGCATGATGGTGCCCGCGCCGAGGAACCCCACGCCGCTCACCACCTGGGCGGCAATGCGCGCCGGATCACCGATTCGCTGCCCTTCCACCACGCCGATGCGCATGGAGACGTCCATGAGCAGCGCGGCCCCGAGGCAGATCAGGATGTTGGTGCGGAGGCCGGCTGGCTTCCCCGAGAGCTCGCGCTCGAAGCCGATGATGCCGCCCAGGAAGATTGCGAGCGACAGCTTGATCAGGAGGTCGAGGCGCAGGACTCGCGCGACCTCCAGGATATCGGGGATGTTGTCCTGCGTCGGAGAGATGAAGATGGCGGGCTCCCGCCCGCCGTCGGCTATCGCATGTCGAGGTCGCGCACGTCGTCTTGCGTGGTGTCGGGCGAGCTGTCCCCGTACGCCATGCTGCGTGCTTGCGCCTCGAGCGCGTCGATCGCCGCCTCGTCGGGCTCGGTCGGTGTCGCGAACGTTCGGAAGACCGTGCTGCCGCACTGCTCACAGCTGACGGCCGCCGGGACTTCCCGTGTGAAGAACTTCTCCTTGCCGCACGTGAGGCAGACCAGCGTCACGATGCCCCGTGGACCGTCCATCGCCATCGCTTCCTCGCGTCGTGTGTACGAGGGGCGAAGTGCAAGATGCATGCGGAACGCGGAGGCACCCTGCCCCCGGA
>DATFOL010000422.1:0-6009 GCA_035265545.1 Gemmatimonadaceae bacterium
GGTGCTGTTCGTCAGCCACAACCTCGCGGCGGTGGCGTCGCTGTGCACGCGTGCCCTGCTGCTCCAGAGCGGGCGCGTGATCGCCGACGCCAGCGCGGCGGAGGTGTGCCGACGGTACGCGGCAGGCGTCGCATCGACGACGACGGAGCTGGTGGACCTCTCCGGCGTGCCGCGCACGAGGCGCTCACCAGCGCGGTTCACGGCGGTGCGCGTCAACGGCGTGGATGCAGCGGGGAATGAGACGGACGGGATCGTGTGCGGCGGGTCGCTCGAGATCACGCTCACGATCGCGGCGGATCAGCGCGTGTCGCGCGCCGTGGCCGGCGTCGACATCGTGGACGAGCGCGGCCGGCCGGCGGCGGGCGTGTCCACCGACTCGCGCGACGTCTGGTTCGACGTAGAAGCTGGTGGCTCGCGGCAGGTCACGCTGACGCTGCGCGACGTCGAGTTGCGCGCGGGGGCGTACACGCTTGGATTGAGTCTGCGCACGATGGCAGAAGTGCTCGACGAGGTGGACGCGGTGGTGCGGTTCGAGGTGGAGGCGCGGCCGGAGACGCCGTACGAGCGGTGGCCGGGGTGGCCGCAGGCGGCGTATCTGCCGCGGTACGAGGTGAGGCTGGGATAGGGATCGGGATCGGCGGTTCACGGCGCTTCGGGGCTTCGTGGCTCGGCGAGCCTCGCACCTCCCCTCCTCGCCGCCACCAGCGCCCGCACGTCCACCACCCGCCCGAGGTGGCCGAGCTTCTCCGGGTTGATCACGGACCGGATCGCGCTCACCCGTCCACCGACGACGTCGAGGGCGAGCACGTTCGCCACCGCCCCCGTCGCGTCGCGCACGACGGCACCAGGCTGCCCGTTGATCCGCCGCGGCTCGAGCCACACGCCCACCTCGCGCATCTGGGTGCCGACTCCCGCCCACAGCCGCGCCACGCGGTCCACCCCGACGATCGGCGTCGACCACTGCGGCACCTTCCCGCCTCCGTCGCCGTAGACGACCACATCTTCGGCGAGCACCTGCACCAGCCCGTCGACGTCACCCTCGGTCACCGCAGCGAAGAACCGCTCGGCCAATCGCTCGCGCTCCTCCGGCGACGGATCGAACCGCGGACGCTCGGCCTGCACTCGCCGCCTCGCGCGCGAGGCGATCTGTCGCGCGTTGGCCGGCGTCGTCTCGACGATCGTCGCGATCTCGTCGTGCCCGTAGCCGAACACGTCGTGCAGCAGGAACGCCGCCCGCTCGATCGGGCTCAGTCGCTCGAGCACGAGCAGGAACGCCATCGACAGCGAGTCGGCGAGCTCCGCGCGCGCGAGCGGGTCGTCGGTCCGCGCGCCGACGAGCGCTTCGTCCGCCGCGCCGGTGGGGAGCGGCTCGGGAAGCCAGAGCCCGACGTACTCCTCGCGCCGCACCTGCGCCGAGCGTAGATGGTCCATCGCCAGTCTCGTCACCACCGTCGAGAGCCACGCCTTGAGTGACACGATCTCGACGCCGTCGTCGACCGCGCGGCGCCAGCGAAGGTACGCTTCCTGGAGCACGTCCTCGGCGTCGCTCACGCTCGCGAGCATGCGGTACGCGATCGCGAACAGCAGCGGCCGCAGACTCTCGAAGGTCTCCCGCTCGTCGGTCACGCCGCCGCGCCGCCTCGGGTTCTCGCGGAGCGGGTCACTCCGTGCACCGGCATCGCGCCGAGCGCATGGCGGAAGCCGTCGCGCCAGCTCGGCCAGCGCGGGCGCCAATCGAGCACCCACTTCGTCTTCTCGTTCGACGCGCCGCGCGTCTCCGTCATCATTCGCACGACGACGTCACCGGCGACCAGTCGCCCGAGCCACCGCGGGATTCGCATCGGCGGCTTCGCCCCGGCGAGCTCGGCGAGATGGGGGATCCACGCCGACGCGCGGGCCGGCTCGTCGTCCACGACGTTGAACACGCCGCACTCCCCGCGCTCGAGCGCGGCGATGGTCGCCGATGCCGCATCGTCGATGTGGATCCACGACCACGTGCCGGCGCCATCGCCGATGACGGGAAGCATGCGCTTCCGCACCATCTCCACCAGTGCGTCCCACACGCCGGCGCCGTAGAAGCTGCCGTAGCGGAGGACGATCCCGGTGAGTGGCGCGGCGAGCACGCTCAGCTCGAGCTCGCGGATCGCCGTCAGCGTCTCGCGCTGCGCGGGGAGCGGCTGCGCGTCGAACGGTTCGGCTTCCGTCGCGGGCTCATCGCTCGTGCGTGCGATCGGCCACCCGGTGTAGCTCTGCGCGATGAACCGCTTCACCCTCGCCGCCTGCGCCGCGGCGAGCAGGTGCCGAGTGCCGATGGTGCGGAGCGCATTCGTCGCCCGGAACGTCCGGTCGAAGTGCCGCAGGTCCGGGGTGCCGGAGAGCGCCGTCATCTGGTGAATGATCGCCTCCGGCTCGGCGCGCGCCACCGCTTCGCCGACGGACGCGGCGTCGAGCCCGTCCATGATCGCCGGCGCAGCGCCGAGCCGGCGAAGGTGCTCCGCTCGCTCGGGATGTCGCGTCGTCGCCGTCACCGTGTGTCCGCGCTCGACGAGCTGCCGCACGAGCGGCGTGCCGATCGCGCCGCTGCCTCCTGCCACGAAGACTCGCATCGCTTCCTCCGGATGGTGTCATACCGGAGACGAGACGGCGGCGGCGAGTGTGACAGTCGGCCAGGTGACCTACATGCCGATCAGGGTCGACTGAGGTCGAGCCCGTCGCGCAGCACCCCACGACGCACCAGGGTGTCGATGCGCGCCGCGTCGTGCGCCACGACGACCGCCGTCCGCGGTGCCGCGATATCGTGCAGCCATCGCAGCTGCTCGGCGATCGCCGCGCGGTCCTCGCCACCGAAATTCCGCGTGTTCTGCTCCGGCTTCTGGCGCTGTGTCTCGAAGCCCAGCGAGTTCCAGGCGACGTCGCCGGCGAGCACGATCTCCTGCCCGGAGGAGAGACGCACGTAGACCATCTGAGAACCGGGCGTGTGGCCGGCCGCCTTCAGCAGGACGACGCCGGGAGCGATCGGGACGAACGACGCGTAGTCGATCGTGAGATACCGCGCGGCCGTCGCCGAATCGAGCCTGACGTCGGGATTGTTCGGGTGCTCCATCAGCTCCCGCACCTGTGCGCGTGTCAGCAACGCGTGCCGCTGGATCTGCGCCAGAAACGGAGATCTGATGATCCCCGTCGCGTGATCGGCGTGCTCGTGCGTCACGACGACGAGTCGTGCGTCGCGCAGTGCGGCGTGGACACGGCGGTACAGGCCGTCATCGAACGTCGTGCTCTTCGCGAGTGCTCGGTCGACGGACGCGTCGACCATGATCCAGCCGCGTGGAAAGCGGATCTGGAACACGGGATTCGCCGCGCGCATCTGCTCCTCCGAGCCGCCTTCCACCATGTAGGACATGGGGATGGAGAACGGATTCAGCGAGACGACGTGAACTGCGTTCGGCGGTTCACCGGGAGAGAGTGTCGCGGCACGACGCAGCATCGACAGCAGCTCGGCGGAGTACGGGCTCGGCTGCGCGTGAAGTGCCGGGCCTCCCAGCAAGCCAACGATCAGGACCAGCCCCGCCGTCGTAAGTATGCGTCGCATGGTGCCCTCCTGGCGTGGGCGATCAGTATGCGACGCCAGGGTATGCGACGCCACTGCGCCCACCTCCGCGCTCACGCACACCTCGGCGCCTAGCGCGTGATCGCGCGCCCGTCTCGGAGATCGAACTGCTTGACGGCGGTGATGCGAATGCGGTGCGCGTAGTCCTCGTCGGGATCGAGTTGATACTCGCTCAGGTCCACGGCGCGCTCGAGCGTGAAGCTGTCGGGCAGCTCGATGTAGCCGAAGCGATCGTCGCGGCGGAGAATCCCTTCCGCAGCCCGGGAGAGATCGAGGTATTGCACCTTCCACGAGTTGTCGTCGCCCCACACACATCCGGCGACGAAACCGAATGGGTGATGTTGGGCCGGACCGACCGGAGCATGATGGTGCAGCTCTGTGTACGCGGGACGCGCCGTGGTGGCCGGCCACTTCACCTCCACCGTCCTCGCCTTCAAATCCTCGACCTTTGCTGCCTGCTGGCGGAACCGTCGGGGCGCGCCGTCGTCGACGCGGATCTCGAGATCGACGTACCGCGGCACGTAGAAATCCACCGGACAGAACCCGTCCGGCGACGGTTCCTCGCCGCCGATGTCGCGGCACGAGGGGAGCTCGAGCAGACGCGTGCCGGTATAGTGCGGCGAGTAGAGCGCGAGCTCGCGGCTGTTGGCCTGGAACGGATGAAACGTATCGAAGAGCGACGGATAGTTCCGCTCGTACTCGCCGATCTGCGTCTCCGATTGGCCCTCGCGGAGGAACACGCCGACGCGCACGCCATTCCACGCGCCCGGCCGGTAGTGGATCTCTCCGAGCACGCGCGCGAGGTAGGTGATCGTCATTGGAGAGTCGATGAACCAGCTTCCGCCGCGCTCGACGCCGGACGGTCCATTCGCGGGAGCGGAATGTACTCGCACACGCCGGTGCTGAATCGCAACGGCTGGCTCGAATTCATCTCTCGGCAGGGTGCCTTCGCAGGACATCGTCGATCCAGCTCTGAATGCCACGCGTGTCCAGTCGATTGTTGTTGTTGTGGCGGCGGCAGTCGAGACCACCGTCGCTCACGTTGGCCGCGAGGACTTCGCCATCGCGTGCGCGTCCACTCGGACTCAGAAAGATGCCGCCACCAGAGTCCCCCGAGCAGACATAGCTGGGGATCGACCAGAGCGCCCACGTCTCGTCGACGACTCGTCGCAGCGTCGACGTCCGGAAGCGCCGCTTCCCATCCCACATCGCGGTGTCCACCGGCGCATTCCGGCGTGGCCTCGTGGTGCCGTACCCCACGATGATCGTTCTTGCTCCTTCGGATCTGGTGAGCATGTCGCGCTCGGCGAGGCGCGTCGGCGTGATCCCGCGCGGTGCGGTCGCGAGAAACACCAGGCCGACGTCGGCGATCCCTGGCTGAAGCGGTGCAACGAGGATCTCGTCGGTCGGATCGCACTGAGGCGGCGGCGGACAGTGCGGCATGGACGGATGCGTTGCGTACCGGACCACGGGAATCCATGTCGCAGGATCCTTGGCGTCAGTCGGGCTGAAGCTCGCGAAGATGCGAATCGACGGTGGGAGCGAGTCGAGCGACGTGGCTGGCGCGGTGAAGTGACCCGCCGTCACCATCACACGATCCCGAATCAGCGTGCCGCTGGCGAACCCGCGCAGCTCGACGGGCTTTCCGGCGGCGTCGACACGCCAGACCATGAGCGCCCCGACGTTGGCGTATCTGTTCTCGAGGTCGATGGTGGCCTGCGCCAGGATCGCTCTGCTCCCAGGGCCCATCGCGATGGCGCAGGCTATCGCGATCGCGATCGATCTGCTGATCCGGTGCATGGCGCTTCCAGTTGGAGCGTGGCCGACTCGCCATCGGCAATCGAAACACCTGATCGCTTCGTCGCTGATCGCAGCCATTGATGGCGGACGCCTCGGTCAAGCTGCAAGGCCTTCCCCATCCAAATCAAGACGAGCTTGCCGCTGGGTACGCTGCGAGCGCCGGGCATCGCCACCCGGTCAATCGCAGCGCGACCCGCGGTGTCGCCGTAGAATCGACGAGCCCGAAGACACATTGGCTCGATCATGAAGCCATCCACGGCCGGGAGGACTTCCATGCGGCGCACACTCGTCGCGCTCGCGTTCGGCGCGGCATTGATCACGGTCGGGACCACGGCTCGGTCGCAGACACCCGTCGGCCTCGATTCGGTGATCGAGAAGATCCGGAGCGAAGCGCAGCAGCGATCACAGCTCTACCCGCTCGCGCAGACACTCCTGGATTCGATCGGGCCTCGGCTCACCGGAACCGGCGAGCAGCTGCGGGCCAACGACTGGGTCCTCTCGATGTACCGGCGATGGGGCATCCCGGCGCGCGCGGAGCAGTACGGCACCTGGCTGGAGTGGCGCCGAGAGATCGCGCACATCGACCTGATCGCGCCGAGGAA
>DATFOL010000423.1:0-15831 GCA_035265545.1 Gemmatimonadaceae bacterium
CTGCATCGCGCGATCGAGGTCGGCCCGGTCGCGCCGGTGCATTACGGCAACCTCGTGGACGCGCAGGTGCAGCTCGGCAAGCTGGACTCGGCTGCCGCGACCATCACGCAGTGCATCGAGAGGTATCCGCGAAACGTGCAGTGCCAGGGGGTCCGTACCCTCTATCTCTGGGGTCGGGGACAGTACGACTCGGTGGCGGCGATGCTCGCCGTGGCCGAACAGGTGACCGAGCCGTCGGTGCGAGCGAAGGTGAGCTTCACCCGGGCAGATCTCGCGCGGCTGCGCGGAAAGCTGGCCGAGGCCAGGCGCCGGAACGACGAGGGGTTCCAGCTGCTCGCGCGGGCGGGGGTGCGCGGCCAGCTGCTCAACACCGCGCTGAACGAGGCACTCGAAGCCGCGTGGTTCCTGGGCGACGGCCCGCGAGCGACACGCCTGCTCGATGATGGGCTAGCACGCGATCCGGTCGAGCGCCTTCCGGTGGGCGAGGCGCCGTACAATCTGCTGGTCAGCGTGTATGCGCTGGCCGGCCATCCGGAGCGCGCCCGAGCGCTGATGGCGCAGTGGGACACGCGGCGGCGCGTGGCGCCGTCGATCGCCGATACGTCGAGAGCGCACACGATGCGGGGCGTCATCGCACTGTCGACGCGACAGTACGACGAGGCGCAGACGCAGCTCCGCGCTGCCGATCGGACGCGATGCGCCATCTGCAACGCGCCTCTGCTCGCGCGCGCATTCGACCTCGACGGCAAGCCGGACTCGGCGATCGCCGTCTACGAGCGTTTCATCTCCACACCCTTGCAGGACCGCACCGAAGTGGACGGCGTGTTCCTGCCGAGCGTCCACAAACGGCTCGGCGAGCTCTACGAAGCGAAGGGCGAGCGGGAGCGGGCACTGTCGCACTACCGCGCATTCACCGCGCTATGGAAAGACGCCGATCCCGGGCTGCAGCCGCAGGTGACGGACGCGAGACTGCGCGTGGCGGCGTTGACGCGCGGGTCGGATACCCGTCGCTGACGGCATGAACCTTCGGCAGCAGCTGCAGGACGCGCTCGGCTCCGACTATCGCATCACGCGCGAGCTCGGCGGCGGCGGCATGTCGCGCGTGTTCGTGGCGTGCGAGGAAGCACTGCAGCGCGAGGTCGTGGTGAAGGTGCTCCCACCCGAGCTCCTCGCCGGCGTGAACGCCGAGCGGTTCGACCGTGAGGTCCTGCTCGCCGCGCGGCTGCAGCACCCGCACATCGTGCCCGTGCTGAGCGCGAGCGAGATGGACGGCATCCCGTACTACACCATGCCGTTCGTCGATGGGGCCTCACTGCGCGACCGACTGGCGCACGAGGGCGCGCTGCCGATCGGTGAGGCGGTGAGCATCCTGCGGGACGTGGCGCGCGCGCTGGCCTACGCGCACGAGCGGGGCGTGGTGCATCGCGACATCAAGCCGGCGAACGTGCTGCTCTCCGGCGGCTCCGCCGTGGTCACCGATTTCGGGATTGCCAAGGCCGTCTCGGCGGCGCGCGTCGCGCTGCCGGGGGAGACGCTCACCGGCGCGGGGATGTCGCTCGGCACTCCGGCATACATGTCGCCCGAGCAGGCCGCCGCCGATCCGACGACCGATCATCGGGCGGACATCTACTCGTTCGGCTGCATGGCGTACGAGATGCTCGCCGGCCGGCCGCCGTTCGTGGAAGACACACCGCAGAAGCTGCTCGCGGCGCAGATGAGCCAGATCCCCGCGCCGCTGGTCGCGTGGCGGCCGGACACGCCGCCGGCGCTCGAGCGGCTCGTGATGCAGTGCCTCGAGAAGTACGCCGACGCGCGCCCGCAGCGAGCGACCGAGCTCGTTCAGTCGCTGGACACCGTCTCGACCGGTGGCAGTCAGGAGACGATGCCGGTGGTGCTCGCGCGGCGCGGCGAGCTGCGACGCGCGCTGCTGCTCTACGTCGTCGCGTTCATGCTCGTCGCCGTGCTGGCGAGAGCCGCGATCGCAGCAGTCGGGCTCCCGGATTGGGTGTTCCCGGGCGCGCTGATAGTGATGGGGCTGGGGCTCCCGGTGATTCTGTTCACGGCGTACGTCCACCGGACGGCGCGCCGGCTCGCCGAGTCGACGCCAGCGTACACACCTGAAGGAACGCGCTTCGAGCAGGTTCACGCTCAGCGGGCGGTCGACGCGCGCTCGCGCTGGTCGTGGCGCCGTGCCGCCGTCTGGAGCGCGATGCTCGTGACGTCGTTCGTCGTGGTGGTCGGCGGGTACATGGGGCTGCGCGCGATGGGGATCGGACCCGCGGGCTCGCTGCTCGCGGCCGGGTCGATGACGACCGGCGAGCGCATCCTCGTGACGGACTTTCCGGGCCCCGCCGGCGACTCCACGCTCGGGCCAGTCGTGACCGACGCCTTCCGCACCGCGCTGGGTCAGTCACGCAGCGTCGCCGTCGTACCGACGACGGCGGTGCGCACCGTGCTGCGGCGCATGCAGCGCGACGTGAACTCGCGCGTGGACTTCGCGCTCGCTCGTGAGATCGCGACGCGCGAGGGCGTCAAGGCGGTGCTCGACGGGAACCTGCTCGGCATCGGCGGACGCTACGTGCTCGCGCTTCGGCTCGTGTCGGCTCAGACGGGGGGCGAGCTCGCGACGTTTCGCGAGACGGCGGACGACCAGTCCGAGATCCTCCCCGCAGTGGACCGCCTCGCGAAGGAGGTGCGTGCGAGGATCGGCGAGTCGTTGAGGCACGTACAGAGCGCCCCGCCACTGGAGCAGGTGACGACGTCATCGCTCGAGGCGCTCCGGCTCTACGTGCAAGGCTCCAGGGCGATCACCGAGAGCGGCGACTTCGCCCGCGGCAGTGCACTGCTCGAGGAAGCGATCGCGCTCGACACCGGCTTCGCGATGGCATATCGCAAGCTTGGCGTGGAGTACGGCAACCGTGGACTGAGGGAGAAGCGGAACGAGTACTTCGAGAAGGCCTTCGCGCACCGGGACCGGTTGAGCGACCCCGAGCGGTATCTCATGCTCGGGTCGTACTACTGGAACGGCCCACGCTCGGACCTCGACAAGGCTCGCGCGGCGTACGAGGACCTGCTCGCCATCCAACCGAACCACACGGCGGGGCTGAACAATCTGAGCAACCAGCTCTACTACATGCACGACTATCGACGCTCGGAGCAGCTGTTGGTGCGCGCGCTCCAGCTCGGGCCGGCGGCGTCGATTCACTTCCGGAACCTGGCACGGACGCAGGTCGCGTTGGGCAAGGTCGACACTGCGGTTGCGACGGTGCAGGCGTGCGCGCGGGCCTTGCCGGAGAACAACGACTGCGCGGTCGCGCGTGCCGATCTCCTCTGGACGCGCGGTGAGTACGACACGCTCGCCGCGTACCTCGACGAAGTCGCACCACGGTTCACGGGCGTGCAGGACCTCGCGGCGCTGGCGTACATCCGGTCTTCGCTCGCGTTGCTCCACGGTCGCGTGTCCGAAGGACTTCGCCTCAAGCGCGAGCGATTCGCGCTGCTGGCCAAGGCGGGCGTGACGTCCGCGCCGGTGGAGAGCGCGGCGGACGAGGCGATGACGGTAGCGTGGATCCACGGTGATACGGCGCGGGCGCGGCGCCCGCTCGAGGACTCGCTGGCCCGCCACCCGCTTCCGTCGGTCGACCCGTCGTTCGGGACGTACGTCGGCGTCGTGACGGCGTACGCGTTCGTCGGGCGCCCCGACCGTGCGCGCGCCGTGATGGCCCAATGGGACGCGCAGCGCCGGCTCTCGCCGCAGTTCGTCGACTCGATCATCGGGCGAATGATGGAGGGCCACATCGCTCTCGCGACGGGGCAGTACGCCGAAGCGGCGACCGCCTTCCGCGCCGCCGATCGGCTCGGCTGCGAGGTGTGTGAGGTCCCGCTGCTCGCGCGTGCCTATGAGCTCTCCGGCGAGGCAGACTCGGCGATCGCCAACTACGAGCGGTACCTCGACACCGAGCGGATGGATCGCATGGACCCAGACGCACTGTACATCCCGTTCGTGCATGAGCGGCTTGGCGCGTTGTACGAAGCGAAGGGCCAGCGGGGTTTGGCGCTACGGCATTACGAAGCGTTCGTGGCACTGTGGAAGGAGGCCGATCCAGTGCTGCAGCCAAGGGTCGCCACCGCACGCCAGCGTCTGGCCGTGCTTACCCACAGGACGGGCGCGAGCCGGTAGCACATGGCGCTCCGCGAGCAGCTTCAGGACGCGCTCGGATCCGCGTACACGATCCAGCGGGAGCTCGGCGGGGGCGGGATGTCGCGCGTGTTCGTAGCGCGCGACGAAGCGCTCGGTCGCGACGTCGTGGTCAAGGTGCTGCCCCCCGATCTCTTGGCGGGCGTGAGCGCCGACCGCTTCGACCGCGAAGTGCGGCTCGCGGCCCGGCTGCAGCATGCGCACATCGTTCCCGTGCTGAGCGCCGGACAGATGGACGGTGTCCCCTACTACACGATGCCGTTCGTGGACGGCGCGTCATTGCGCGACCGGGTGACGGGTGAGGGCGAGCTGCCGATCACGGAGGCGGTGAGCATCCTTCGCGACGTGGCGCGCGCGCTCGCCTACGCGCACGAGCGGGGCGTCGTGCACCGGGACATCAAACCGGACAATGTGCTGCTGTCGGGAGGCGCCGCGGTGGTGACCGACTTCGGCATCGCCAAGGCGATAAGCGCGGCTCGCACCGGTGCGCAGGGCGAGACGCTGACCCAGATGGGTGTATCGATCGGGACGCCGGCGTACATGGCGCCCGAGCAGGCAGCGGCCGATCCCGCCACCGATCATCGCGCCGACATCTACGCGTTCGGCTGCCTCGCGTACGAGGTGCTCGCGGGCCGGCCGCCGTTCACCGCGAAATCTCCACAGCGGCTACTGGCGGCGCAGATGAGCGAGACTCCCGAGCCGATCGAGGCGCTGCGTCCCGAGACGCCCCCGACGCTCGCGCGCCTGGTGATGGACTGTCTCGCCAAGGATCCAGAACACCGCCCGCAGCGGGCGACGGAGCTGCTCCAGGCGCTCGACGCCGCCTCGAGCAGTGCCTCCGCGTCGATGCCCGCGCTGCTCGCGGGCGGCCGGCCGATGCTCCTTCGCGCGCTCGCCGTGTACGCTCTCGCGTTCGTTCTGGTCGCCGCGATCGCACGAGCCGCGATCTCCGCGATCGGCCTTCCCGACTGGGTGTTTCCCGGTGCACTCATCGTGATGGCGCTCGGTCTGCCGATCGTCCTGTTCACCGCGTACGTCCACCGCGTCGCGCGCACGCTCGCCGTCGCGCCGGCGGCGCATGCCCGCGCGACGCGCCGCAGCAGCAGGACGATGAATGAGCTCGCCGTGCGCGCCCGACCGCACTGGTCCTGGCGACGAACGGCGCTCGGTGGCGGGATCGCGCTCGGCGGCTTCGTGCTGCTCGTCGTGGCATACATGGCGCTGCGTGCGCTCGGCATCGGCCCCGCGGGTTCGCTCCTCGCCGCCGGCACCATCGGCGAGCACGACCGGCTGCTCGTCGCCGATCTCCAGGGCCCGGCGAGCGATTCGACGCTCGGGTCGGTCGTGACCGATGCGCTGCGCACGGCACTCGGCCAATCGCGCAGCGTGCAGACGCTGCAGCCCAACGCGGTGCAGGACGTGTTGCGACGCATGCAACGGCCAGTCAACACCCACGTCGACATCTCATTGGCGAAGGAGATCGCCGAGCGCGAGGGGATCAGCGCGATCGTGGATGGCCGGGTGATCGAGGTCGGCGGGCGCTACGTGCTGTCGCTGCGGCTCGCGTCGCGCACCGGGGAGGATCTCGCGACGTTCCGCGAGACCGCCGACGACGAGAAGGACCTACTGCCGGCGATCGACCGGGTAGCGAAGCAGGTGCGTGCAAGGATCGGCGAATCGCTGCGCGCGGTGCAGCACACGCCGCCGCTCGAGCAGGTGACCACGCCATCGCTCGAGGCACTTCGCAAGTACGTCCAAGGGAGCAGAGTGCTTATCGAGCAGGCAGGCCTCGAGCGGGGCACCCGGCTGATCGAGGAGGCCATCGCGCTCGACACCGGTTTCGCGATGGCCTATCGCCGACTGGCGATCGAATACGGCAACCGCCGGCTGCGTGAGCGGGCGGACCAGTACTACCAGAAGGCGTTCTCGCACCAAGAACGGCTGACGGAACCCGAGCGACACCTGCTGCTGGGCAGCTATTACCAGAACAGTCGGCAGGCGGACCGCGCCAAGGCGCGAGAGGCGTACGAGCGGCTTCTCGCGATCCAACCCAACAACGTCGGCGCCCTGAACAACCTCGCGATCATCTCCAGGGAGGCCCAGGACTACCGCGGGGCGGACACCCTGACCGCGCGCGCGCTGCGTGTCACGCGGACGCTGCCACCTCTGTACCAGAATCGGGCGATGGCGCAGGTGGACCTGCGTCTGATCGATTCGGCAAGGGCGACGATCGACTCCTATGTTGCTCGCTTTCCGAACGATGCCCGGGCGCTCCAGTTCCGCGCCAGTCTGCTCTGGACGGAGCGCAAGTACGATTCGGTGGCCATCACGCTCGCCCAGCTCGAGCCGCACGCGAAGGAAGCGACGGACCGCGCGAGTGCGCGGGTCTTTCGCGCAAGCCTTGCCCGGTTGCACGGTCGGCTCAGAGACGCGCGTCGGCTCTCGTACGAGGGGCATTCGGCTGCCCAGGCCGCGGGGGACCGATTGGCCCTCTTCCGTGCGGGATTGGACGAGGCCAATGAGAGTGCGCTCCTGCTCGGCGATCGGGACGGCGCGCTCCGCATGATCGACAGTCTGCTCCGGCGGCATCGGCTCGACACGGTCACGAGCTTCGTGCGTCGCGAGTACATGTCGCTCGTGACGGCCTACGCCTTCGCGGGAGAGCCGGAACGGGCAAGGAAGGCGATGCTGGAGTGGGACGCGAGACGGTCGTCGTTTCGGCAGCCACTCGACACGGTCGCGCTCGAGGTCATGGCGGGGTTCGTCGACCTCGCCAGCGGCCGGCACCGTGAGGCTGCGCGCAAGTTTCGCCACGCCGACTCGCAGGGATGCGCGAAGTGCGACGCACCGGTCGAGGGCCGGGCGTGGGAGCTTTCGGAGGAACCCGATTCCGCCATCGCCGCGTACGAGCGGTTCGTCGACACTCCCGCCATGCTGCGCAGCGAATACGAGAGCTACTTCCTCCCCACGGTGCACCAGCGGCTCGGAGAGCTGTACGAGGCGAGAAACAATCGCGAGCGGGCGCTGCGCAACTACCGCGCGTTCATCGAGCTGTGGAAGGACGCAGATCCGGAGTTGCAGCCGGCAGTCACGAACGCGCGCCAGCGGGTGGCGGCACTGACGCGCGGAACCGATAGGCCCCGCTGAGTGGGTTGGGGAAACGGCGGTGAGTGGGTTGGTGGGTCGCGGTTTGATGCGAAACGGCCTCGGAAGCTCCTGCCTCCCGAGGCCGTTTCTCACGATCTCACCATCCAACCAACCAGCCCACCGTCCTTCTCATCCCGCCAAGGCGGGCTCCACGTCCACCGGCTCCGGCGCCGCCGGCACGTCCCACTCGTTGCCGCACTTGAGGCACTTCCGGAAGTCGCCGCGCGTCTTCGTGAACTTCATCTCGGCACCAACAAAGGCGCACTCCGGGCAGGTCTCCGCCACCGGCTTGTTCCACGCCACAAAGTCGCACGTCTCGTTGGAGCAGGCGTAGAACGCCGTGCCGCGCTTCTTCGAGCGTCGCTCGACCAGCTCGCCGCCGTCCTTCGGGCAGAACACGCCGGTGGGCATCGAGCGAGTACCGCGGCACTTCGGGAAGGTGCTGCAGCCGAGGAACTCGCCGCTGCGCCCCTGACGGACGACCATCGGCTGGCCGCACAGATGACAGGGGATGTCCGTCATCTTCGGCTTTGCCTTCTCGCCCTTGAGTGGCCGCGTGTACTTGCAGGTCTTCGGGTGGTTCTCGCAGGCGAGGAACGGCCCGAAGAATCCGCCGCGCGGCTCGAGCTTGCCGCCGCAGTCGGGGCAGCGCTCGTTCACGATGGCGCTCAGGTCGTGCGCCACGGCGATGAGCGCGCCGAACTGCACGTTCTTGAGCGACTTGTCGAACGGTCCCCAGAAATCTTTCAAGACAGCGCGCCACCCGAGCTCCCCATCTTCAACCTTGTCCAACTCCAGCTCCATGCCAGAGGTGAAGTCGACGTTGAAGATCTCGGGGAACTGCTTGACCATCACCTTCTCTACCGTCTCACCCAGCTCGGTGGGGAAGAAGCGACGTTGCTCGAGGTTCACGTAACGCCGGTCCACCAAGACGCTGATGATCGACGCGTACGTCGAGGGGCGGCCGATGCCGAGCCGCTCGAGCTCCTTGACCAGGCTCGCCTCCGAAAAGCGCGGGGGCGGCTCGGTGAAGTGCTGCGACGGCGTGATCGAGATGACCGGGATGTTCTCGCCCAGCTCGATGACCGGGAGCGCCTGCTCGTCCTCGAGCGCCTTGGAATCGCCCTCCTCGCGCGCCTCGCGATAGAGCGCGAGGAAGCCCTGGAACTTGATGATGCTTCCGGTCGAGCGGAACAGATAGCTGCGGCGCCCGATCTGCGGCTGCTCCTTCGCCGGGATGTCGAAGTCCACCGTGGTGGTATCGAAGACGGCGGGCGCCATCTGCGACGCCATGAACCGCTGCCAGACGAGTTGATAGAGCTTGAACTGGTCGGGCGACAGATACTTCCGGATGTCATCCGGCCGGCGCGTCGGATCCGTGGGACGCACGCTCTCGTGCGCGTCCTGGGTGTTCTTCGCCTTGCCGTTGCCGTAGAGCTGCAGCCCCTTGGCGAGATACTCCGCGCCGAACAGCACGCGCAGGTAGTCCTGTGCCTGCGTCGCCGCGCTCTCGGCCACGCGCGTCGAATCCGTACGCATGTACGTGATGAGACCGACCGCGCCCTCGGGCCCGATGTCGATCCCCTCGTAGAGATCCTGCGCGATGCGCATCGTGCGCTTGGAGCCGAACGAGAGCTTCTTCGCCGCTTCCTGCTGCAGGGTGGACGTCGTGAACGGCGCCGAGGGATTCTTGCGGCGCTCGCGGCGCTTGACCTCGGTGACTCCGAACGTCGTGCGCCCCTGCAGGTCGGATAGAACGCGATCGGCCTCGGCCTTGTTCGGGATCTCCGCCTTCTTGCCGTCGATCTGGTGAAGCTTGGCCGTGAACCGCTGACCGGCCTTCTCGAGCAACGCCTCGACCGTCCAGTACTCGACCGGCTTGAACGCGCGGATCTCCCGCTCACGCTCGACGATGAGCCGCAGCGCGACGGTCTGCACGCGCCCCGCCGAGATCCCCTTCTTCACGGTCTTCCAGAGCACCGGGCTGGCCTTGTAGCCGACCAGTCGATCGAGGACGCGCCGGGCCTGCTGGGCCTCGACCTTCTTGTCGTCGATCTGGCCGGCGTGCTGGATGGCGTTCTGGACCGCGTCCTTGGTGATCTCGTGGAACAGGACGCGGCGCACGGGCACGTTCGACACGCCGCGCTTCGGCCGGATCTGCTCGGCCACGTGCCAGGCGATCGCCTCGCCCTCGCGATCGGGGTCGGTGGCGATGAAGACTTCGCGTGAGTCCTTCGCGGCGCTCTTGAGATCCGCGATGGTCTTCTCCTTCCCGGGGATCGGCACCAGCTCGGGCTCGAAGCCCTTGTCGATGTCGATGCCGAGCTTCTTCTCGGGCAGATCCATGATGTGCCCGACGGTGGCGCGCACGCGGTAGCCGCGCCCCAGATACTTGCCGATCGTCTTCGCCTTGGCGGGCGACTCGACGATGACGAGCGAGGTGGTACCGGCCGCGGGAGGTGGTCCCTCGTCCTCGACGGGCGCGGACTTCCGGCCGCGCGCGCCAGCGGCCTTGGCGGCGCTCTTCGCGCCGCCACGGCCCGGAGCTTTCGCGGCCGCGCCGGCGGTCTTCTTCGCCGCGGTCGGCCGTTTGGTGGTCGTCTTCCTGGCTGCCATGGCTATCAGTGTACGGTCTGGGAATCCGCGGCCGGGCCGCTCGGATCATCGTATCCGGCTCCCTCCATCATCGCACGCAGGTCGTCGAGCGCAATGCGACCATCGAACTGCAGCATCGCCCGCTCGATCACCTGCTCGAGCTCCGCGGGATCGAGCGCTCCAGCACCGGAGAGAGCGAGCAGGTGCCCCCAGGCGTCCGGGGCGAACCGCCCACGCTCATGTGGTCCGAGAACGCGTATCATCATGTCTCCTGTTGGGTCGGCGCAGGGTAGGACCCTCGGTCGCGCCGTCCGGCATCTTCGTGACTCATACGACACCGGTTCGGGGCCTGAGGTTCGTCCCTCCCTGCCCTTTCCGGCACCTCCCGGCCCGCCGCGCGATGCGCGGTCGGCCTCCGGGACGTCGATCATCGCTCTAAGGTAGTGGGCGCGTCAACCGGCAAGTCGGGCCGAGTGCCACGGTCCCGGCCGTCAGCCCCGGACAGCGGAGACGATCCGCCGCACAACTTCTGAAATGGCAACACGTTCCACGTCCACGACGTAGTCCGCGGACTCGTAGGCGGACCGACGCTCCCTGTAGAGCCGCTCGAGCTCCGCCACCGGATCCGGACGGCTCAGCAGAGGTCGCCCGGCGACCGACCGGCCCATGCGCGCGAGCGCCGTGCGTGGGCGTAATCGCAGGTAGATCATGCGGGACGGAGGGCGGATGATGGCCACGGTCTCGGGGCGCGCGACCCAGCCGCCGCCCGGCGCCAGAACCATTCCGCCCAGTTCCCTGAGCTCCTCGGTGAGCCCCTGCTCGAGCTGCCGGAACGACGGCTCGCCCTTCTGGGCGAAGATCTCGGCGATCGTCATCCCTTCGCGGCGAGCGATCTCGGCGTCGAAGTCGAGAAAGGTCCGCCCGAGCTCGCGCGCGAGCGCGGAGCCCACCGTGCTCTTCCCCGCCCCCGGCAAGCCGACGAGGACGAGGTGAGGGACGGAGGGGTCAGCCGCCGAGCCGGGCTGCGATGTGCGAAAGGTAGCCATCGAGATTCCGCTGGACTTCGAGCAGCGAGTCGCCGCCGAACTTTTCCAACATCGCATCGGCCAGCACGAGGGCGAGCATCGCCTCGGCGATGACTCCCATGGCGGGCACCGCGGTCACGTCGCTGCGCTCGGCGGTGGCCGACGCGGCGGCGCCTGTTGCCACGTCGACGGTGCCGAGGGGTCGCATCAGGGTGCTGATCGGCTTCATGGCGACGCGCACGACGAGTGGCTCACCCGTGGTGATGCCACCCTCGAGGCCCCCCGCGTTGTTCGAGCCGCGCCGGACGTTTCCGGCTCGCGTACGTCCGGGTGCGAGAGAGATCTCGTCGTGCACCTCGGAGCCGTGCACGCGCGCGGCCTGGAAGCCCATCCCGATCTCGACCCCCTTCACCGCCGGGATCGACAGGATGGCCGCGCCGATGCGGCCGTCGAGCTTCCGGTCCCACGACACGTGCGATCCCAGCCCGACGGGAAGACCATCGACGACGACCTCGCAGATGCCGCCGAGGGTGTTGCCCGCGCGCTTGGCGACATCGATGCGCTCGATCATCGCCGCCTCGGCGGCGGGATCGAGGGTACGCAGCGGCGAGGCGTCCGACGCTTCGTTCAACCGCTTGGGCATGGGGTCGGGACGCGCTGCGTCGACACCGCCGAGGTGGACGAGATGGCTGCCGATGGTGACGCCGAGCTCCTCGAGGAGCCGGCGCGCGATGGCACCCGCGGCCACGCGCGCCGTCGTCTCGCGCGCCGAGGCACGCTCGAGGATGTCGCGCGCGTCGTCGCGGTCGTACTTGAGGATGCCCGTGAGATCGGCGTGGCCAGGACGCACGCGCGTCACGGCGCGCCGGCGCAGCACGCCCTCCTCCTCGCCTTCGCGCGGCGCGGGATCCATGATCGCCTGCCAGTTCGCCCAGTCGCGATTGCGGATGAGCATCGAGATCGGGCTGCCGATCGTCTCGCCGGCGCGAACGCCGGAGAGAATCTCGGCGGTGTCGCGCTCGATCTGCATCCGGCGTCCGCGACCGTAGCCCTGCTGGCGGCGTGCGAGGTCCGTATCGATGTGCGCGGCGAGAAGCGGGACGCCGGCAGGCATGCCCTCGAGGACGCTCACGAGGGCCTGGCCGTGCGATTCGCCTGCGGTGGTGAAGCGGAGCATGTACTGAAACGCGGCGGGACAGAGGGAAAGACGCGAGCCCGGCAAGGCGCCGGGCTCGCTTCAGTGCAACCTATCATGCCTTCACCGGCACGTCATGGTCCAGGCAGGATGTCCGCCGCCGTGACGTCGATGACGACGAGCCCCGCACTCGACACACCGAAGAGCTTGAGCACCACCGACGGATCGTCACCCGGGAAGGGGAGCGAGGCGCGGAGGGGTCCGTAGAGATTGTACTTCGTCGCCAGCGATCCGCGCTGGAAGTCATAGTAGGCGATGTCGATCATCTCGACCGAGCCGTTCGCCGAGGCGACGAAGGCCAAGCGGTTGACGGCCGGGGTACCGATGCCGTCGGCGTTCGGGTGGAAGGTGATGCCCGCGCCCTGGGCGAAGGTGCTCTTCTTTCCTTGCAAGCGAAGGGTGAAGGGAGGCGTCACAGCGGCGAAGTACGACTCGGAGCCGTGGATGCCCAGCGTCTTGCCTGTCTTGTCCAGCGCAATGCCGAATACCTTGTCGGCTGCATTCTCGATGAGGCCCGAGACGCTGATTGCCGGCGAGGCATCGTCGTACATGCCAGGCTTGCTACCATCATCATGCAGCATCAGGGCTCGGCCGTAACCGCCCGTGTGGCCCTCACCGAACGTGATCCATTTTCCGTCGCCGCTGGAAGCAGCGAACGTCGTGTCGCTCAGCCCGATCGAGTTTTCGTCGAGGTCGGCGTCGGCCTCAAGATCAGACTGCGGCACCAATGCCTTCAGATTGTCGATCGCATCCTGGATGCCGAGCGTGGACGTCACGCACTGGCTGGGAGTGAGCTGACCCGACGCGTGATCGCACAGGGTGAGTGCGTCGTTTGCGGTGCTCGTCGCCGACGCAGGAGCGACCCCTGCCGAATCGATGTTCGCAATCAGGAATGAGTTCGGATCCGAGCCGGGCTTCGCGAAGGCGAGGATGAAGCGCTGGTCGGGTGCGGGCGCCGAGGGATCGAGGAAGCGCACCGTGCCGCGAGGCGCGGCGCTCGTGGGCTTGGTGGAGAAATACAGGCGCCCGCCGCTGCTCTGCTCGACGTACTGCGGACGATCCGAATAGCTGATTGGTCCAACCACCGTGATGCGGATCTTGCCGGTGGCTGGATCGCGCACCTCGGTGACCTTGAACATGAAGGAGACGCGCGTGAGGAGACGATTGTTGAGATCCTCCTTCATGCCCGACGCACTGGGGGCGCCGATGTAGACGCGGCTCAGGTTCGTACCACCGGAGTTTGCGACGTACAGCGTGTCGCGCGCGCCGGCGGTGCGCGACATGGTCATGCCCCACGGCTGCGAGCCGACGACGACACCGGTGCCGTCGAACGCCTGGCTCGCCTTCTGCCAGACCTCGAGACGGCCGTAGTTGATGTTCGAGAGGAAGACGTTACCGCGCGTCTGATCGACAACGAGGTCGGCGATGACGCCGTTGCGGTTCACCGGCAGCCTGTAGGTGCGGCCGTAGACGACGAGCGCCGTATCGATTGCCGCGACGAACGAGGTGCCGGCCACCGAGGTGGAGCGGACGCTGTACCCGATGCGTCCGCCGCCGTCATAGGCGAAGCTGCGGATGCGCACCTTCTTGCCCTGCACCGACGGCGAGAAGTTGAGCGGCACCACGTATGGAAGAGGCGTCGCCTCCGTGACGGTGATGCTGTCGCGCTTGAGGAAGGTGTTGCTCTGATCGTCGAGCGTCGCCTCGAAGCCGACTCTCACGATGTTGCTCCCGGTCGCGACGACGAGCACGGAGTCGCTCGTCTCGATCCGGGTACCGACCGTCTGAGTCACCTTGGGCGCTGGCGGCGTGCCGGCGCGCACGGCGATGATCGCCGGCGTGGACGAGCCGTCCTGGCCGTTGATGTCGCTGGAGATCGGCGTGATCGTGATGACGCCCTTGAACGGTGCGTTGGCCGGCACCTTCACCAGCGCCTGCATCGTCGCGGTCTTGAGCGACGGCGAGAAGTTGACCACCACCGTGGTGTCGATCGGGGTGGGCCAGCTCGGCTCCGACGTGGCCCGGAAGCCCAGCTTGGTGACGCCCAGAGTGCTGAGCGCCTTGAGGGAGATCTGGAGATTCGCGCCATTGGTGGCGCTGTCGCCGAGGACCGGGCTGATGAAGATGACGGTCGGGCCGTTCACCATCTTCACCTTGATGCGCACCGTGTCGGCGTTGTTCGCCAGGTCGGTGAGCACGCCGGTGACGACGAGCGTATCGGTGACGGTGTCGATCGGCGCCTGGACGCGGATGTAGCGCTGGATCGACGTATCGCGCAGACCGGCGCGGAAGTCGCCGCTGGGCGCCATGACCTGCGGGTAGCGATTGATGATCTGATCGATGCCCGCGGTGGGCGTGCGAACGCTCACGCCGTCGAAGGACACCTTCTTGAGGGCGATGTTGTCCGTCAGGCGTACGGTGACGAGGAGCGAATCGCCCACATTCAGCTTCGCGCCGGGAACGGGCGTGAGGAAGGTGAGCTGGGGCTTCTGGCCATCGGTGACGGTGAACGGCAGGCCAGGCTGGCCGGCGCGGGTGTGCACACCCGAGCGGTCGAGCGCGAAGCCGACGAGCGCGTAGTTCCCCGTGAGCAGCGTATCGGGGACGATGTAGGAGTAGGGAGGCGTCTGGAAGTTGGTGACCTTGGTGCCGGCCGGCACGAAGCTGCTGTCCGCCGCGACGCGAACGCTGTCGGTGGCGCGGAGCCGCAGCAGGCGATAGCCGGCGTAGACGATTCCCGAGCTGTCGGCGGCCGAGACGCGGATGTCGAGCGTGTCCGTTCCCTTGACCGGCTTGCTGGCCTTGGACGAGGAGACGACCAGCGTCGGGCCATTGGCATCGGCGATCGTGACGGTGATCGAGTCGGTCTTCTCGTTGGTGGCGCCGTCGGCGACGGTGGCGCGGATGGTGAGCTTGTCGCCCTTGGTGAGCCCGCCGAGCTGCACGGGAACCACGCGCGTCACGCTGCCCTGACTGGGCTTGATGGTCGCGGTGTCGACGCCGATCACCTGCGCGCCGTTGCTGATCCGCGTGAACATGTACGACACGCCGACGTTGTCAGTGCCGTTCACGCTCACCGTCAGCGGCGCGCCGATGTCCACCTCGCCGTTGACTCCGGCGGAGAGGCTGAACTTCACCACCGGCCGCTCGACGTCGTCGTTCGCGTTGGTCGACTGCGTCGGCAGTCGCGAATCGCAGCTCGCGACGATCGCGACCGCGGTGGCGAGCGCGGAGAGCCGCGCGAAGTTGCGGATCAGATTCATAAGTTGGTCCTGGGGCGGCTACCGACGGCCAGCATCGGAGGGCTGCTCGCCCTCGTCGATGATGTGCGGCGTGAGCAGGATGAGAAGGTCACGCCGCTGCTCCTGCCGCGTGGTGTAGCCGAACAGGCGGCCAATCAGCGGAAGGTCGACGAGCAGTGGGATGCCGGACTTGGAGACGCGGACGCTCGTCTGAGTGAGGCCGGCGATGACGACCGTCTCGCCGTCGGCGACGAGCAGCTCGGTCTTGTTGCTGTTGTTGTCGATCAGCGTGCCGTTGTTCGTGAAGTTCACGTCGGAGTTCACGGTCTCGACGCGCATCATGATGTGGCCGTTGTTCGTGACGCTCGGGGTGACCCGCAGCGTGACGCCGGTCTGGATTCGCTCGACCGCGACCGGAGCGTTGAGCTG
>DATFOL010000424.1:0-19086 GCA_035265545.1 Gemmatimonadaceae bacterium
TCATCGCCGGCGCGGTGGCGTTCGCCGTGGAGCGTGGGAGGACGGAGGGGGTCGCTCGCGGGAGCGATGCGTCGCCAGGATTCGAGCCGGACGCCGCCATCGGAGCATGGGAATGGGAGGTTTCCGGTGAAGTCGACCCTGACGGACGCCTGAGCGGCCTTCCCTCCAAATCGTTGCGCCAGGTGAGACAGTGCAACGTCATGAGCAGTCGCGACTGCCTGAAGATCCTCGACCTCGACGGCCGCCTGATCTACATCAACGATGCAGGGCTCGAGGGACTGGGTGTCGATGACGCCCGCGAGCTGCTGCATCGACCATGGGTGGATCTGTGGGAGGAGAAGGAGCGCGAACCGCTACGGGAGGTCATCGCGCGGGCGAGGGCGGGTGCGATCGGCAAGTTTCAGGCACCGTGCCGGACGCCGGCCGGCATCATGAAGTGGTGGGACATCGTGATCATGCCGATCGTGGGCGCGGATGGCGCCATCGTGCAGCTCCTGGCTGTTTCGCGCGACGTGTCGGCACCTTGGCGGGCGGAATCGTTCCAGGCCGGTCAGCATCAGGTGCTCGAGATGATCGCGACCGGCGCGCCGCTCCATCAGGTTCTCACCCTCCTCGCGCACATCGTCGAAGATCAGTGCGAAGGAATGATCTGCTCGGTCCTCCTACTCGACGCGGACGGCGTGCATGTACGAATGGGCGCTGCGCCGAGCCTTCCTGACGACTATTCCAGACGCATCGACGGCCAGCCACTTGGCCCGCGCGTCGGCTCGTGCGGCACGGCGATGCAGCTCGGACGATCCGTCATCGTCACCGACATCGCGCGCGATCCGCGATGGGAGATCCTGCGCGACGCGGCGACGGCCATCGGGTTGCGCGCCTGCTGGTCGGCTCCGATCCTGTCTTCGTCTTCACCCAAGAAGGTGCTCGGCTCGTTCGCGATGTACTGTGCCTCGTCGCGCGGACCGAGCTGCGAGGAGCTCCGACTCGTCGAGACCGCCGCCGATCTCGCTGGTGCCGCCATCGACCACCACCGGTCCCAGGAGGCGCTGCGCCAGAGCGAGGTACGAAATCGCGCCATTCTCCGCGCCATTCCCGACTGGATGTTCGTTCTGAGCAGCGACGGCGTCTACCTCGACTATCACGTCAACGTGGCCGACCATCTCCTGGTGCCGCCCGAGGCTTTTCTCGGCAAGTCGATTCACGAAGTCCTGCCACCGTGGCTTGCCGAAAAATTCACACGGGCGTTCGAACGGGCGCTGGCGACCAACGAGCCCGAGCGACTCGAGTACAGCCTGGAGTCGCGGCATGAGCCGCGCTTCTACGAGGCGTGTGTCGTCCGTAGTAATGGTGACAAGTTGCTCAGCATCGTGCGGGACATCACCGACCGCAAACGCGCCGAGCTGGATGCGGCCGCGCAACGCGAGGAGCTCGCGCATGTGAATCGGGTGCTGATCCTGAACGAGCAGTCGGGCGCACTTGCGCACGAGTTGAGTCAGCCGCTGGCGGCGATCCTCTCCAACGCACAGGCGGCGCGCCGGATGCTCGATCGCAGCCCGCTGGATCTGGACGAGTTGCGCGAGACGCTGGACGACGTGATCAAGAGCGACAAGCGGGCAGGCGCGGTCATTCACCGACTGCGCGAGCTCCTGAGGAAGAACAAAGCAGACCTCCAGCCGCTCGACCTCAACGAAGTCACCCGGGAGGTCATCGATCTGACGCGGAGCGACCTCCTCCTACGTCGGATGCCGGTCAAGACGGCGCTGTCGCCAGGCATTCCTCCCGTGCTGGGGGACCGCGTTCAGCTTCAACAGGTCATCCTCAATCTCGTGCTCAATGCCTGCGAGGCGATGAGCACGGTCGAGCCGGCCGAGCGTGAGCTCATGCTGACCACCGTGGCCGACGACAAGTGTGTGCAGATCACGATCGCCGATCGCGGTATCGGCATTCCCCCTGGTGAGCTCGACTCCGTGTTCGATCCGTTCGTGACCCATCGGACGCAAGGACTCGGTCTGGGGCTCGCGATCAGTCGTTCGATCGTCCTCGCCCACCGAGGACGAATCCACGCCGAGAACAACGCCGACCGCGGCGCGACGTTCCGTTGCTTCCTTCCACTAGCCGACGTCCAGGTCTCGACCGCGGCAAGGGATTCGGTTGTTACGACCCTGGCGCCCGGGTAGCTTCCGCTCGCGTGCGCCACCGCGCGCGACCATTGCCCGGAGCGCCCGTAGATGACCGCAGGAAGCACCGTGTTCCTCTTCGTTCTCGTTCTCGCCGCCGCGTTCTTCTCGCTGAACGTGCAGCGCCTGGTGAGCTATCTCAGGCTCGGCTACGACGAGGACCGGACCGATCATCCGCTCACGCGGTTGAAGAACGTCCTCGTGATCGGCATCGCGCAGAAGAAGATCTTCCGCGATCCCATCGCGGGCCCGATGCACGCCTTGATCTTCTGGGGCTTCATGGTGCTCACGGCCGGAACGGTCGAGATCCTCATCGCGGGCGTGTTCCCGCGCTTCTCCTTCGCGCTGATCCTGCCCGACGCGCTCTATCGCGTCTACTCGCTGTCGCAGGACGTCTTCGCGCTGCTCGTGATCGCCGCCGTCGGCTTCGCGCTGTACCGCCGGCTGGTGTTGCACCCGAAGCGCCTCGAGGGAGACAACCTCGAGCACACCGATGCGCTGATCATCCTCAGCATGATCATGGGGCTCATGGTCACGCTCCTGCTCTTCACGGCATCCGAGCTCGTGGCCCACCCAGCGGCGTACGGCGCCGAGAAGGTCGTGTCGCGCCCGATGGCGATGGTGCTGGGCGCCGTGGTGTCGCCGGATACTGCCGCCGGTGCAGCAGCCCTATTCTGGTGGGCGCACGCGCTGCTCATCCTCGTCTTCCTCAATTTCCTGCCGTACTCGAAGCACCTCCACGTGGTATCCTCGCTGATCAACGTCTACTTCTCGAACACCAGCGGGCCGGGCCAGAAGGGCGTCATGCGCTACATGGACCTCGAGGCCGACGTCGAGCAGTTCGGGGCGAGCGACGTGGAGCACCTGTCCTGGAAGAACCTGCTCGACGGCTACTCGTGCACCGAGTGCGGACGCTGCACGGCGGCGTGTCCGGCGAACATCACGGGCAAGCCGCTCAGCCCGCGCAAGATCGTCGTCAACACGCGCCAGCGGCTGATGGAGAAGGCGCCGGTCGTCACGGGCGATCGGATGGAGTTTCTCCGTCCCGCCCTGCTGCACGGTGAAGGCGGGGACGCCGGCGCGACGACGGTCGAGGAGATCATGGGTCATCGACTTCTCGACACCTACATCACGGAGGAGGAACTCTGGGCATGCACGAGCTGCCGCGCCTGCGTGACGGAGTGCCCGGTCTCGATCGACCAGCTCGACGTGATCAATCAAATGCGACGCAACCTGGTGCTCACCGAGTCGCGCTTCCCCGAGGAGCTGCAGCCGGTGTTCGAGTCGCTGGAGCGCAACGGCTCGCCGTGGGCGTTCCAGGCCGCCGACCGCGCGGCGTGGGCCGAAGGGATGAACATCGCCACGATGGCCGAGCTGGCCGTGCGGGGTGAGCAGCCCGACGTGCTATTCTGGGTGGGCTGTATGGGCTCGTTCGACGATCGGGCGAAGAAGATCACGGTCGCCTTCGCGCGCATCCTCCAGGCGTGCGACATCCGCTTCGCCATCCTCGGACAGGAGGAGAGCTGCCATGGCGATCCCGCGCGCCGGATGGGGAACGAGTACCTCTATCAGATGCTGGCGAAGGGCACGATCGAGACGCTCGACCGCTATGCGGTCAAGACCATCGTCACGCACTGTCCGCACTGCTTCCACCAGATCGGCAACGAGTTTCCGCAGTTCGGCGGTAACTACGAAGTCATCCACCACTCGACGTTCATCGAGCGCCTGCTCCAGGAGGAGCGGGTACCGCTCCGCACCGATGAGGGGCGGAAGCTCACCGTCGCGTACCACGACTCCTGCTACCTCGGCCGCTACAACGACGTCTACGACGCTCCGCGCGAGACGCTCCGCCGCGCGCTCCCCGTGGTCGACCTCGTCGAGCCGCCGCGAAGCCGCGACCGGGGGCTCTGCTGCGGCGCCGGCGGTGGCCGCATGTGGATGGAGGAGCGCACGGGCAAGCGGATCAACGTCGAGCGCACCGAGGAGCTGCTCGCGACCGGCGCGCAAACGATCGCCGTGGCGTGCCCCTTCTGCATGACGATGGTGTCCGACGGCGTGAAGGCGACGGGTTCGGAGGTGCCAGTGGTCGACATCTCGGAAGTCGTGGCGGGGGCGATGAAGCGGTGAGTGGGTGAGTGGGATCGTGAGTTGGTGGGAAACTACGGTGAGTTGGTTGGTTGGATCGTGGGCTGGTTGGAAACGGCCTCGGGAGGCAGGAGCTTCCCGAGGCCGTTCAACTCACCAACCCACCAACTCACCAACCCACCAACTCACCGCCACCTCAGCTTCCACAGCGTCACCGTCTGCCTGATCTCCCCGTCCACGAAAGGGCGTGGATCGCTCTCGTGCTCGAGCCCGAGCGACTCGCACTCGTCGAGGAACTCGCGCAGTGCGATGCGGCCAGGGTCCGCGACGATGGCCTCGCCGCCGCGTACGAGCGTGGCGGCGATTGCGCTCGCCACGAGTGAGGCGTACCGGTGCTCGTACAGCACGTCGGACGCGAGCACCACGTCGAACTTGCCGAGATCGCGCGGCAGCTCCACCCAGTTGACCATCCGCGCGTCGATGCGCTTCCCCGTGGCGTCGGCGACGTTGAGCAGCGCGAACCGCGTCGCGTCCTCGTAGTAGTCGGTCGCCGTCACCGCGGCGCCGCCGAGCACCGCGCCGAGCGAGACGAGTCCGAGCCCGCACCCCAGCTCGAGCACGCGCTGCCCGCCGAGTCGCATGACCGCCAGCTCCTCGGCGAGGATCCGCGCGGACGGCCAGAGGTCGGCCCAGTAGGGCAGTCGCTCGTCGCGGTCGAAGTCGGCTTCGCTGATCAGGTCGTCCGCGTTTGCCGGCATGAGCAGGCGCACCGTTCGCCCCGCGAGCTCGAGCTCGCGCGACGCCGTGCGAAATCGACGTGTCAGATCAGCGCGGAGCGACGCCATCTCGTCCGCGTGCATCACGCCGGGAATCGGTCGCTCCCCCCGAAGTCGCCGTCGAGCGGCAGGGCGCGAAGGGTGGCGCCCGCCGGCACCGTTACCGGCTCCGGCGGGACGATCAGCAGCGCGTCGGCAGACGACATCGACGTCAGCATCCCGGAGCTCTGCGCACCGGTGAGCCGCGCGCGCAGCGATCCGTCGGCGCCGTCGCTGAGCACACAGCGCAGGAAATGCGTGAGCGGCGCGCGCAGCGTGATCGGTTCGTCGATCACCACCGGGACGGCGCGACGATGCGGGCGGGTAGTGCCGGCGAGGCTGCGGAGCAGGGGGCGCGCGAACAGCTCGAAAGTGACGAGCGCGGACACCGGATTCCCCGGCAGTCCGATCCATGGCACGCCAAACAATCGTCCGAACCCGAGTGGCGCGCCGGGCCGCATGCGCACCCGCCACAGTGACAGCTCCCCACCGAGTCGCGTGACCACCTCGCGAGTGAAGTCGAAGTCTCCAACCGACACGCCGCCCGACGTGAGGATGAGGTCGCAGCCTTCGGCCCGGCGCAGGCAGTCGGCGAGCGCGCCCGGGTCGTCGGGCGCGATGCCAATCGGCACCGCCGTCCCTCCCGCCGAGCTCACCGCCGCGTGGAGCGAGTAGCTGTTCGACGACACGATGCGCTCTCCCGCGAGCACCTCGTCGAATCGCTCGAGCGAGACCAGCTCGTCGCCGGTGGCGAGGATGGCGACCCGCGGTCGGCGGCGCACGAGCGGCTTCGCGCAGCCCACCGAGGCGAGGACGCCGATGTGCGCGGCGCCCAGCAGCGTGCCCGCCCGCATGACGACGGCTCCGGCGCGAACGTCTTCGCCCGCGAGGCGAATGTTGGTGCCGGCGTCGCGGTCGTCGCGAACCTCGACGAGATCAGCGCTTCCACCGGTGTCCTCCACCCGCACTACCGAATCGGCGCCCCACGGCACGGGCGCTCCCGTCATGATGCGCACCGCCACGCCCGCGCGGAGCGTGACCCTGCCACGGCTGCCAGCGGCAACGGTGTCGATCACCGGGAGCCGCACCGGCGAGTCGGCGGATGCGCCGCGGATGTCCGCCGCGTGCACGGCGAAGCCATCCATGCTCGCGTTGTCCCACGGTGGAAGCGACACCGGCGACGTCACGTCGCGAGCGAGCACGCGGCCGAGCGCCGCCGGGAGATCCACCGGCTCCTCGTCCAGTGGAGCGACGCCCGCGAGCATGTGTGCGCTCGCCTCGGCGACGCTCAATCGCGTGAGGCTCACGAGGCCGGAAGCCTCAGAGTAGCGAGTCGGATCGCCAGCGCGTCCTGCACCCGCTCGGTCATCTTGGTCGGCACGCTGTAGTTGTTGCACAACAGGCTGAAGATCAGCATTCGCCCGTCGGCGGTCGTGACGTAACCGGACAGGGAACGCGCCTTGTCGATGTAGCCCGTCTTCGCGCGCACGTTGCCCTGCGCGGGCGTGCCGCGCATGCGGGTATCGAGTGTGCCGTCCACTCCCGCGACGGGGAGCGCGTCGTAGAACAGATGGAAGTCGGGATGGCGGCGCATCGCGTCGAGCACACGTACCAGCGTGCGCGGGCTGACGTAGTCGTGTCGCGAGAGCCCACTGCCGTCGCGCACCGCGAAGCCGTCCGGCTCCGCGCCCCAGGCGACGAGCTGCCGGCCCACCACCTGTTGTGCGCTGTCCGCGCGGCCGACGCCGGTGGCCTTCAGGGCGATGGACTTGAACAGCAGCTCGCCAATCTGGTTTTGCGACGGCTTCTCGAAGTACGGCAGGATCTCCCGCAGCGTCGGTGAGCGCAGCGCCACGAGCGAATCGAGTCGCGCCGAGCTGTCGGTGCGCGCCTCGTCGATGCGCACACCGCGCGACCGGAGTGCCTCGCGCAGCGCGGCGACGAACGCCCCTGGATGGTCGCGAAGCGCGAGCTCCAGCACCGCGGTGTCCCCGACGGCGATCGTGCCCGCAACCAGCACTCCGGTGTGCGAGGAGTCGTACCCGACGGTGATCGCCGGCTTGCGCTGCGCCGAATCGCCCGACGTCATGGGTCGAGCGACCGTCGTCGCGCGCACGATGAGCCTCGGATGCGTCGCGGCGGGTCGCGTCGTCGCCTGCACGGGTTCGCCCGGCCGCTGCCCCGCGCGTACCAGAACTTCAGTGAATCCCTCGTTGAAGTACAGCGCGTCCACACCGGCGCCGTACGATTCGTCGAGGTCGTCCCATTCCCAGCCGAAGCCGAGCGACGCGTCGGTGAACGGCGACGGCGCCGCGACGAGCCGTCCGCGGATACGGGTGATTCCACGCGCCCGCAGCGAGTCGGCCAGCTCGCGGAGCGGCGTGAGCGCGTCGCCACGCATGTGAGAGCTGATCGAGGGATCGCCGTTGCCCCGGACGACCAGGTCGCCCTTCAGGACGCCGTTGCGCACCTGGCCGCGCGCGAGGAGCGACGTTGCCCATCGGTGGTCCGCACCGAGCTGGGCGAGCGCCACCGCGCCGGTGATGATCTTCTGGTTGGACGCCGGCATGAAGAGCTTGTCGGCATTGCGCGTGTAGAGCGTCTCGCCACGCGCCGGGTCGACGATGAGCACACCCCAGTGCGCGTTGCGAAACTCTCGGACGTCGACCAGCGAGTCGACGAACGTGCGGAGCGCCACGCGCGGATCGACCGTTCGAGCGTGCGCGACGGCCGACGTGGGTCTGGCGGGAGAGGGCGGAGCGACCCGCGCGCTTCCGCACGCGGCGAGGCAGAGCAGGACGGCCGATCGAAGTGCGCGCATGCGGAGGGAAAGAGGGCTCGGTCTCGCGACGAGTGCGCGAGTGCCGGACGAAAGATGCCCGCGCGCACGGTCAGCGTCGAGCGGTATCCTCGCCGTCGGGAAGCCGCCCGCCCAGCGCGGCGAGATCCTCGAGGGTGTCCACGCTGAGCAGCAGACGCCCCGGGTCGCCCAGCGCTCCAAGCTCGCGCGCACCCAGTGTGCGTGTACCGGGGAGCGCCTCGTGCAACGCCACGGCGCGCCGGTCGCCGTGCGCGAGCAGCGTCTCACAGGTGGCCAGCGCCGTCGTGCCGTAGTAGGCGCAGAGAGGCTCGGCACGTGGTGGCGTTCCCGCAACCGGTATCACGGCGCTGGCGCCCGACTCGCCCGCAGCGCGGAGCAGCGAGAGCAACGCAGTGGTGACGAAGGGCATGTCCCACGCGACGACAAGCACCGGATCGCCGCCGGCCGCCGTGAGAGCCGTGCAGAGCCCCTGTAGTGGACCGAGCCCCTCCTTGGTGTCGGCGACGATTGGTGTGCCCGGGAACCACCGCGCCGCACGGGGGTCGTTCGCGACGACGACCTGGCGCTCCGTGGCGCCGCGCAGGGCGCTCAGTGCACGATCCGCGATGCGGATGCCATCCACGAGCGCCAGGCCCTTCGGCATGCCGCGGAATCGGCGCGCGGCGCCGCCGGCCAGAAGCACGCCGACGCACCGCGTGGAAGTCATCGCTCGCTCAGATGCGCAGGCCGCGATGCTCGGCGGCCAGGTCGAGCTCCGTGGTCAACGCCCGCTCGACGATGAAGCTCTCGATGCCGCGGCGGGGCCGCTCCTTGAGAAATCGCCCGCACCCGTTGCACATCACGAGGTCGTAGCCGACGTCCGCGTTGGCGATGCGCGCGATCGTCGGCTCGTCGACGGTGCGGCAGCTCAAGCACCCTTGATGCGCGGTGCGCCACTGCGCATCGCATCGCGCGCACACGAGCGTGCGCTGCGCACCGCGCTCGCGAAGCGCGATGTCGGGGAAGCCGCCGCAGCACGGGCACACGATGCGCGACCACTCGCGCCACGCCGACGCCGGCTCGATGAGCGAACTGGCTGCTCGCAGCAACGCGTTGCCGACGACGATCGCCGCGAGGCGCGCGATGCGGCGGGTGGAGTCGCGCGGCGTGCGATCGCCCGTGAACCAGCCGCTCACCAGATCGTCGACGTCGAGCTCACTGTGCAGAAGTGAGCGCCGGTCCTCGTTCGAGAGGAAGCCCGCGACTTCGAACGCGTCGAGCACGCGCATGTAGCGCGGCATCGGATCGCCGCACGAGCGGAGCACGCGCAGCGCATCGTACCCGACCTGTCCGTTGCGGATGCGCGACTGCGCGTGCTCGACGTCGACGAGCGGCAAGCACTCGGCGCGAATCTCGGCATGCGCACGCAACACGGGCGCGTACTGCTCCGCGAGGGTGCCGCGGACGCTGGTGGGTCGAGGGGTATCGAGTGTAGGCACGGCGCGTGGTGACGTCGGCGCTCGTGGTGGGCGTCATGCTCGCACCCTGGCGCGTCGTCCGTAGCACGACCGAGCGCCGGTAACGTCACTTGGCTCAGTCTGGCTCGTACACGGCGCTGAGAGTCGCGTCCTCGGCGACGACCACTCGCGTGACCCGCGTGAGCTCGCCGAGTGCATGCTGCACGCTCTGATAGATGAAGCGCGCGAGCTCCTCGCCCGTCGGCATGAGCCCGCCATCACCGAACTCTGGTACATCCAGATTGATGTTCGCGTGATCGAACCGTGCGCGCACCTCACGCTGCAGCACGTCGTCGAGCACGCCTAGGTCGACGATGAAACCGGTCACGGGATCAATCGATCCGGTGACCGTCACGTCGCACACGTAGCTGTGTCCGTGATAGTTGGGCCGCGCGCAGGCACCGAACACGGCCGCATTCCGCTCGTCGCTCCATCCAGCGACGCGATAGCGGTGCGCCGCGGCAAAGGTGACGCGGCGGGTGAGATAGGTGGGCATGGAGAGAAGTTAGACGGTTCATCGGTTGGCGGTATGACGGCCGGCCCCGGGAAGATCGTGCGTCTCGAGGCCGGCCGAAAACCGATGAGCCGGATACCGACGAACGGCGCGCTTCGCGCGCCTAATGCTGCTCCCCGTAATCCTCCGGCGCCGCGTCCGTACCCGACATCCCTTCCTGGGTCGGGCTCTCTGGCGGGTTCCAGGACGCGGCACGCTCGATCGCGCTCTGCACGTCGGTCGTGCCAGCCAGATCGGTGTCTGGCGCGTCGGCGAGGTGCTCGGCTTCGTCGTTCAGGGGCACGGCGCGATCACCAAGGAGCAGCCCGGCCTCGCGATCCTCCTCCACGAGGTGGTCGTCCATGTCCATCGGACTCTCGGCGCGCCGGATCGGATCGACGACGATATCGTTCGCGAACTCCTGCACGCCGAGCACGTCCGTGAGAATGTGGTCGGCGATGCGGCGCTCGCCCTCCGTGCCGACGCGCCCACTCAGCGAGATCGCCCCGTTCTCGACGCGGACGACGATGTCGTCGATGTCGAGGCCGTTGTGCGCCGCGAGCCGCTCACGCACGAGATCACGGATCTCGCGATCGTCGAGCTGGTCGAGGTTGTCGATGTCTTCGTAGTCGCGTGCCATCTGTCACCGCCGGGCTGAGGGTGTCCGGCGGCTCGGCTCAGCGATCGAACAGCAGCGAGACGCCCAGGGTGAGCAGGGTCTGGTGCGTCCAGAACGACCGCTTGGAGTTCGTGAGCAGCGCCGTGTTGTCACTGGCGTTCAGATAGAACGAATCCGGGTACTTCTGCTTGAACAGTCGCTCGCCGACGTCGGCGCGAAACTGGATTCGGCCCCCCGGAACGAACTTCAGTCCGCCGCCAACGCTGATTGCAAAGGGGGTGCCGAATTTGTATCCGGACGGATCGTCCGCCCCCGGGCTGGTGGCCACCCCGACGCCCGCACGAACCTGTGGCGCGAGGCCGTTCCAGGTCTTGCGCCCCGTGAAGCCGAGCGCGATGCCTACGTCGAGCGCGTACATGGGGGCGCTCTCGGTTCCGACGAGTCGCTGACTCGCCGGCCGGGTCGGATCGATCACGTTGCGATTCGAGAACAGCGCCGAGAGGTCGCTCGTGAGCGAGACGGGCCCGCCGAGGTACAGCTCGTAGCGCAGGCCCGCGAGCGACGCGCTCCGCGGCAGGACGCCGGCCGCATCCACGGGTACGCGTGCATACCCGCCATACGGCGTGAGCTCCTGCCGGTACTCGAGATCCTTGTACGGGCTCTCCTCCGGATCGTGCCCCACCTGGGCGAACGCGGGGAATGCGACGAGCAGCGCCAGCGCTGCGAACGAGAGTGCTTTCACGCCAGAGCTCCGGGAGAGTGCTTGAGGTGTCCGGTCACGCGAGACACAGATCGCGACCGTCCATCTCCGCCGGGCGCTCGAGGCCCAGCATGTGCAGGAGGGTGGGACCAACGTCGCAAAGCGCTCCACCGTCGCGCAGGTGCTGACAGTCGTCGTCGCCCACCACGAGGAAGGGGACCGGGTTGGTGGTGTGCGCGGTGTGCGGGCCGCCGGTCGCCGGATCGATCATCATCTCGCAGTTGCCGTGATCCGCCGTGACGAGCAGCCGCGCCCCGGCCTGCTCGGCTGCGGTGATGACCCGCGCAAGGCAGCGGTCTACTGTCTCCACCGCCTTGATCACCGCTCCGACGTTGCCCGTGTGGCCGACCATGTCCGCGTTCGCGTAGTTGCACAGCAGGAAGTCGTGTTCCTTCGATGCGATCGCCGAGCAGAGGACGTCGGTGATGCCGGGTGCGCTCATCTCGGGCGCCAGATCGTACGTCGCCACCTTCTGGCTCGGCACGAGCCGTCGGTCCTCACCCTTGAACGGCGTCTCGATCCCGCCGTTGAAGAAGTAGGTCACATGCGCGTACTTCTCGGTTTCCGCCGTTCGCAACATCGTGAACCCGGCGTCCGACACGACCTCGCCGACGATCCGCGCCATCGACTGCGGTGGGAAGGCGACCGACACCGTGAAGGTCTGGTCGTACACCGTCATCGTCGCGACGGTCACGTCGGGACGATCCTTGACGTCGAACCCGTCGAACCCGGGCACGGTCAGCGAGCGGACGATCTGCCGCATCCGGTCGGACCGGTAGTTGAAGCAGATCACCACGTCGCCGTCGCGCATCGGCGCGACGGGAACGCCATTGGCATCCACGACGACCGTGGGCTCGACGAATTCGTCGGTGACGTCGCGCGCATAGGCGTCCCGCACGACCTGCAGTGGGTCGGTGCCGCTGGGGCCCGCTCCGCGCACCGCGCTGTTGTACCACTTCTCGGTGCGGTCCCACCGATGATCGCGGTCCATGCCGAAGTACCGGCCGCCGACGCTGCCGATGACCGCGCGGTCCTTGGCGAACCGCATCAGCTCCTCGAGATAGCCGAGCCCCGAGCGAGGCATCGTGTCGCGCCCGTCGAGCATCACCTGGATCGCCACGCGCGGCACGCCCTGGCGTTGCGCGAGCTCCAGCAGCGCGAGCAGGTGGGTGTCGATCGCGTGGACGCCGCCAGCCCCGAGCAGACCGACCAGGTGCAGCGTGCCGCCGCTGGCGATCACCTGGCGACATGCGTCGACGAACACGGGATTCTCGAAGAAGCTGCCGTCCTTGATCGAGTCGTTGATCCGCACCAGGTCCTGCTTCACCACGCGGCCGGCGCCGAGGTTGAGATGTCCTACCTCGCTGTTCCCCATCTGACCACAGGGCAGGCCCACCGCTTCCTCGGATGCCTTGAGCAGCGTGCGCGGCGCGTGCGACCAGAGCCTGTCCCAGGTCGGCACGTTCGCCATCGCGATCGCGTTGCCCTCGCGCTCGGGGCGGTATCCCCAGCCGTCGAGCACGAGGAGGACGACAGGCGCGGGGCGAGACGTGGTGGCCATCGATGCGGAGACTGGTGAATGTGCTTGCCGAGTGACGTCGCTCACCTGAGCTTCGTCCAGCCCGGGAAATGTACCCGTGCGTCATCCCCACGACCAAGGGAGCGACGAGCGGCACCGCGGTGCCGCAGCGGGGTACCACCGCGCGAATTCGCCTGGGAGTGAGATGGCCGACGCTTCGATGCAGGACCACTGGGAACCGGGGCGCCGCAAGGACGAGTCGCGTCCGAGAACCGACCGCCGCCGCCTCGGCTGGCGAGAGTTCCGGCACAGCTATCGCGGCTTCGTCATCACGCTGACGCTTGCCGTCGCGATCTTCGTCGCGCTCGACGTCTTCCTCGTCATGCGCTATCAGCGCTATCAGCGGGAGACGCGCGGGCTCCGCGCCGCGATGAGCGACGTCGAACGCAAGCGCACCGACGAGATCCTCGCTCAGAACGAGAACCGGCTCAAGGTGATGGTCGAGCTGTTCCGACGGCAGGCGAAGGTCGATCCCGCGCTGCACCTGAGCGTCTCGCTCGACAGCAGCGTGATGTACCTCCAGCGCGAAGGGGCGCTGCTGCGCGAGATGCCGATCACGGTGGGCCCGGAGCGGCGTGTCGGCACGCCGCCCGACACCGTGCACATCGCCGCGCCGCGCGGTAAGCGGACGGTGGAAGCGGTGATGATCGAGAACGAGGCGTGGGACGTGCCCGCCTGGGTCTACGCCGACCGCGGCATTCCGGCCGGCGAGACGCGACTTGCTGGCGCACTCGGACCGGCGGCGATCCGCCTCGACGGCGGTACGGTGATCTACTCGCTTCCCAGCGTGGGTCCGCTCAACGACTCGAGCTACGTCCTCCCCGGCGCCATTCGCGTGCGGGCCAGTGATCTCAAGGCCATCGCGCCGAACCTCCGCCCCGGTGTGGCGGTCTACTTCTACTGACAGGATCCCGGAGCGGCACGTGGGAATGCTGAACTTCTTTCGCAGCGGCGGTAAGATCGCTTGGGCGCTGGTGCTTGCGATCCTGCTGTTGATGGCCGCGAGTACGGCGCTGTTCGCGCGCACGGCGCTCGTCCGTCACGAGCGGGACGTGAGCCGCATGGTGTTCAACGACAACGTCCAGCTGCTGGACGACGTGCGGAAGAGCACGGGCGCACTGGACGACAGCCTCGCCCATGTGTCGAACGGCTCGGCGGCGAGTGACGCGATCCCGACCAACCGGCCGTACCTCGTGGTGAGCATCGAGGACCACCGGCTCTGGTACAAGCAGGGGGACAGCGTGCTGTTCACCACCCAGGTCGCCACCGGCAGCGGCAAGGTGCTCGACGCGGCCGGCGGGCAGTCGCACTGGAAGTTCGAGACCCCGAGAGGCCGGCTCGTCATCCAGTCCAAGGAGGAGGATCCGGCCTGGATTCCCCCGGACTGGCACTTCGTGGAGCAGGCGCGCAAGCGTGGGCTCGGGATCGTGCGGCTCAATCGCGGGCAGTCGATCCCGGCCAGCGACGGGTCCGTGATCACCGTCGACGGCACCGACATGGTGCGCAAGTACCGCGACGGCCGGACCGTACCGATCGAGCCAGGGGTAGAGGGGCGGGAGGTCGTGGCGGGCGGCAACATCGTGATCCCGCCCTTCGGGACGAGCCAGCGCAAGTACAAGGGAGTTCTGGGCACCCACCGGCTCAACATGGGTGACGGCTACGCGCTGCACGGCACCGACAAGCCCGAGAGCATTGGCCGCTCGGTCAGTCACGGGTGCGTGCGACTGCGCAACGAGGACATCGAAACCCTCTTTCAGATGGTTTCGGTCGGCACTCCGGTCTTCATATATTGAGCTCGGCCCGGGCGGGCTGACCGTAAGGTCAGTTCCCTGGGCCGCCGATTGTTGCGCCGGACGGGGGCCGCTCGTTGACCTCCTGACGGGCGTGTGGCGCGCCGTGATGCCGTCGGCCCAGCTTTGGTGCACCGGCTCACGGTCGCTCATGGCACAATCGGCTAACCTGTGGTGTCTCAGGCACTACCGGCCCGCTGACTCTCGGGAAAGAGGAATTCGTGAAGGCTTCACGTCGACTGCGCGACCGTCTACTCGGTCGCGCCATGGTCCTGTGCGTGTGGTCCGCCAGCGTCGGTCTGCTGGTGGGCGGCTCCGCGCGCGTCGCCGTGGCCGCCCCCGCCTCGGCCGCTGACACGCTGCGGTCCCGCAGCGACACGGTCCGCTCACTCGGCGACACCCTTCGCGCAGCCGGCGACACAGTTCGCTTGGCGGGCGACACGCTTCGCACGCCCGCGGTGAAGGATGACTCCCTCCGAGGCCGGAGTGGAAAGCTCCGCGCCGTCCTCGTTCCGCGAACAGAAGGCCGTATCGGGATCCTGGACCGCCTCTTCGGGGACTCGCTGCTGCGAACCCCTGGCGTGCACTCGGCTCGAGACAGCAGCGCCCCACGGAAGCTGGCGCTGATCACGATGCGCAGCTTCGCCGAAAAGCTGGGCGGGAAGATCGGCGAGTACCGGATCGGGTTCTGGCCCGCTGAGCGCCGGAGGCCCCTCGCAAAGGCGCTCTCCACGGAGTACGCGAACCCCGAAGGCTTCATCGAAGTGACGCCGGAGAATGCCGACACCCACGTGTCCGAGCACTTTCGCCTGCGCGACTTCCTCACCCACGACCAGCAGGGGGTGTGGCCGAAATACCTGGTCCTGCGGTCGCCCCTTGTGGATAAGCTCGAACTTGTGATATCTCAGCTCGAGGCGCGGGGCACTCCGGTGCGACACATGCGCGTCATGAGCGGCTTCCGCACACCGCAGTACAACGCCCGCGGTGGCGAGAGAAGCGGTCGGTCCGACGTCAGCCGGCACATGTACGGTGACGCGGCGGACGTCTTCGTGGACAACGATGGGGATGGCCGGATGGACGATCTGAATCGCGATGGTCGCATCGACTATCGCGATGCCCAGGTGATCCTGGACGCGGTGGAGCAGGTGGAGCGGATGCACGGCGACCTCGTGGGAGGGGTCGGCGTGTACCGCGCCACTCGCGCCCACGGGCCGTTCGCGCACGTGGACGTGCGCGGCAACCGCGCGCGGTGGGGGCGGCTGTGAGCACCCCCGATCCCGCGCTCAACCGCCTCGGTCCCATCGGCGCGGCGCTCCTCTTCGGGCTCGCGACGATCGGCGCGGTGCAATTCTTCCGTCCCGAAAGCACGATGGCGACGGCACCGCTGTCGAACCTCGCGGAGGTCATCTCGCCATCCCGTGCACTGCCACCTGCGGCGTCACCGACGCTCGACGCGTTCGGCCGCAGCGGCGCCGTGAAGGTGCGGCTCGCGCTCCCCGGCGATCAGGTCGAGTTTCCGATCGCTATCGCCGGTGGAGGCGATTCCCTCTCGTATCAGTGGGTATCGGCGATCGATTCGACCGTGGCGGAACCCGCGCGCGATCTCACCGCGTCCCCGACGATCGCGCCGATGCGCCCGGGGTTCTACCGTCTCGCGGTCATTCGCGGGGCGACACGCGAGATCCTTGCCGAGCCCTCGCTCGCCGTGATGGTACCGTTCTCCCGGAAGCTCGGCGACCAGGTGAACGGCTACCGCATCGGCTGGTACCTGGCCGAGCGGCTCGGCGCTGGCCACGATCGTCCGGCGGGCTTCGTCGAAGTTCGGCCCGAGATGCTCAACCTCCCGATCACGAAGCACCTCAAGCTCGCCGACTTCGTGACCCACGACGACCAGCGCGAGGTGTGGCCGAAGTACGTCGCGCTCAACCCGCGGCTGCTCGACAAGCTGGAGCTCATCTTCGCGGACCTCGGCGCACGCGTGCGGCCTGGGCTCATGGTCGACATGCACTCGGGGTTCCGGTCGCCGTCGCACAATGCGCGGGTCGAGAACGCGGCGCGCGACAGCCGGCACATGTACGGTGACGCGGCGGATCTCGCGATCGACGCAGACGCGGACGGCCGCATCACCATGACCGACGAGCTGCTCGTGATGCTCGCGGTGGAGCGGGTGGAGGAGCGGCATCCGGATCTCGTGGGTGGCCTCGGGATGTACACGAGCCGGCGGTTCCGCACCCCGTACGTGCACATCGACGCGCGCGGCAAGCGCACCCGCTGGCAGGGCTGAAGGGGCCGGGCTACCGAGGGAAAGCACGGGCGCACATACTCACTGTGGTGCGCCCGACGTGTTTGCGCGGCCAGCTCACGGAGTCACCACGATGAATCCCTACCTGCGCGACAAGCTGCTCCAGAAGCTCGAGACGATGGCCGACGAGCGCGGCTATCAGGTGCTCGACTATGTGGAGTTCCTGGAATCGAAGTATGCCGAACGTCAGACGACGACGTCGGCAGCGGCGGCGAATCCGCTGAGTCGTTTCGCGGACGCGGTGGAGGAAAAGCTGCGCGCCGGCCGTGTCAGCGCTTCGACGATCGCCGAAACGATGAACCTGATGAACAAGGCCGTCGGTGTTCTCAACGGCGCGGCGGCCGCGGGGAAATCCGTTGCCTCGGACCTCATGAGTGCGACCTCGCGCGTCGTCGATGCGGCCGCGGCTGCTGCGGCCACACCCGCCACCGGTACGGGCTCGAGCGGCACGAGTGGTGCGACTGGCACCCCCAGCGGCGCGGCGCCGGCACCGCCGACAGCCGCCAGCCCGGCGACTCCGGCCGCCGGTGCTACAGAGGGATCCACCTCGAAGTAGGAGCACACGCGTGAGTCGATCCACCGGAGGACAGGCCCGCGGCACCACGAGCGGCGCGAGCGCGACGGCAGCGCGCACTCGCACGACGCCGACGACCCCACGGACGGGCGCCAAGCGCACCGTGATGTACTACATCAAGCAGCTGCCGGCGTACCTGCGGCTCCTTGGCGGCCTGCTCACCGATCGCCGGGTGAACGCGATCGACAAGCTGCTCGTCGCCGGCGCGATCGCGTACATCGCGATGCCGCTCGACTTCATCCCCGACTTCATCCCGTTCCTGGGAGAGGTCGATGACGTCTTCCTGCTCGTCATCGCGCTGCAGCGCCTGGTGGCGAATGCCGGCCGACCGGTGCTGCTCGCGCACTGGAACGGCGCGATGGAGGACCTGGCCGATCTGAACCTCAAGGAAGCGCTGGCGGCAGCCGCGTTCTTCCTGCCTCGCAACATCCGCCGGAAGCTGAAGATGATCGGACGAGGGTGATCGTCGCCTAAGCGCTTCGAAACACTGGACTTCGCGGCACGCCCCGCCTACGTTTCGCCATGGCGACCACAATTCGTTCCAATTCGCGGCCCGCGACTCAGCCTCCGGCTGAAAGCGGGCCGTCGCGTTCCGTGCCGGTGAACGGCGCCGAGCGCGTGCGAGCCGACGTCGCGCTCACCTTCGACGACGTCCTCCTCGCCCCGCGGCACTCGGTCACGCATCCGAAGGACGTGTCGACCAAGTCCTGGTTCACTCGGCGGATCGAGCTGAACATCCCGTTCATCTCCGCGGCGATGGACACCGTGACCGAGTCCGACATGGCGATCGCGATGGCACGGGCCGGCGGGATCGGCGTGCTGCACAAGAACATGTCGATCGACCGCCAGGCGATGCAGGTCGACATCGTGAAGCGCAGCGAGAGCGGGGTGATCAGCAACCCGTACACCCTGCCCGAGACGGCAACGCTGCGCGAGGCGACGAACCTGATGAACCGGTTCCGTGTCTCCGGCGTGCCGATCGTCGACGCGGACGGGCGGCTCGTCGGCATCCTGACCAACCGAGATCTGCAGTTCGAGCGCAGCCTCGACCGGCCCATCGCCGAGGCGATGACGAAGAACCTCGTCACGGCACCGCACGGGACGACGCTAGACGAGGCGGAGCGGATCCTCGCGAAACACCGGGTCGAAAAGCTGCCCGTGGTCGACGGCGACGGGCGGCTGAAGGGACTGATCACGGTGAAGGACATCCACAAGCGGCGGCAGTTCCCCGGCGCGAACAAGGACGAGATCGGACGCCTCCGTGTGGCCGCGGCGATCGGGGCCGGCGGCGATTTCCTCACGCGCGCCAAGGCGCTGATCGACGCGGGTGTGGACGCACTGGTGGTGGACACCGCGCACGGACACGCCGAGGCGGTGCTCGAGGCGACGGCGCGCGTGCGCGAGGCGTTCCCGGACACGCAGCTCGTCGCGGGGAACGTGGCGACGCGCGAGGGTGCGCGATCGCTCGTCGAGCGGGGCGTGGACGCGGTGAAGGTCGGCGTCGGCCCGGGCTCGATCTGCACCACGCGAGTCGTCACCGGCGTCGGCGTCCCGCAGCTGACGGCGGTGTTCGAC
>DATFOL010000425.1:0-7626 GCA_035265545.1 Gemmatimonadaceae bacterium
CGCGATCGTCGACATCCTGCAGGAAGTCTCCTCGTCGCTGCACTTCATCGACGTCCTGCAGACGATCGCGCGCAAGCTCGGCGAGTCGTTCGGCCTCGATCGCTGCTCGATCTTCCTCTCCGGCGACAAGGACGAGGTGCGGCTCGTGGCGAGCTACGAGGATCCGACGATCCGGAACCTGATCGTCGATCTCAATCGCTACCCGGAGCTGAAGCGCGCCTTCGAGAGCGGGGAGACGGTGTTCATCCCCGACGCCGCGAACGATCCGCAGTTCCAGAGCATCCGATCGACGTTCGAGATGCGGAACGTGCGCTCGATCATCGTGGTGCCGATCCGATGGGAGGACTCGGTGATCGGCGCGATCTTCCTGCGCACCGAGCGCGATGCCGAGGCGTTCAGCGACGCCGACGTGCGCTTCTGCCAGACGGTGTCGTCGCTCACGGCCAAGGCGCTGCGCAACGCACACCGGTTCGAGACGCTGCTGCGCAGCCAGAAGGACGTCGCGGTGGCGCAGCGCCGCGCCGAGCTCCAGCGCGTCGCGCTCGTCGGCTTCCTCCGGCGTCTGCTCGACCGCTACGCGAAGGGCGAGGAGCAGAGCTGGGCCGAGACGCTCCTGCCGCGCGCCGCCGACGAGGAGCTCGAGCGACTGGTGACCGTCGCGATGCAGGTGCTGGACGAGGAAGCCAAGGGCTGACGCGCACGCCGATGGCCACGATCTCGCCCGAGCGACGCGCGGCCGAGCTGCGCGCCCTGCTGCATCAGGCGTCGTACGATTATTACGTCCTCGACCGTCCGGCGCTGTCGGACGCCGAGTACGACCAGCTCTTTCGCGAGCTCCAGGCGATCGAGCGCGAGCACCCCGATCTGCGCACGCCCGACTCGCCCACGCTTCGCGTGGGCGCGGAGCCGGCGAGCGCCCTGGCGAAGCACACGCACCTCGTGCCGATGATCTCGCTCGGCAACGCCTTCACGGAGACCGAGCTGGCCGAGTGGGAGGAGCGGATCGCGCGCCTCGTCGGCGACGACGCGCGCCGCGCCGGCTACGTGGCAGAGCTCAAGATCGACGGGTCGGCGGTGAGCCTCACCTACGAGAACGGCGTGTTCGTGAAGGGCGCGACACGCGGCAACGGGACGATCGGCGAGGACGTCACGACCAACCTGCGCACGCTGCGCGACGTCCCGCTCCGGCTCCGCGGAGACGACATCCCGCGGCTGATGGAGATCCGCGGCGAGGTGTACATGACGTTCAGCGGCTTCGAGAAGATGAACGAGGAGCGCGTCGTGGCGGGGGAGCCGGTGTTCGCCAACCCACGCAACTCGGCCGCTGGCGCACTGCGGCAGCTGGATCCGTCGATCACGGCGAAGCGTCCGCTGCGCTTCTTCGGCTATACGGTCACGACGCCGCCCGGTGTCACCCTTCCGTTCGATACCCAGTGGGGCCTGCTCGAGGCACTGTCGCGCTGGGGAATTCCCGTCGCGCCGGCGCGGAAGTGCTGCAAGTCGCTACCTGAAGTGAACGAGTGGGCGCGTGACGTCGAGGCGCGGCTGCGGGCGGAGCTCGACTTCCCCATCGACGGCGGAGTGATCAAGGTCGACTCGCTGCGCCTCCAGGACGAGCTGGGGGTGGTGGGCGGCCGCGAGCCGCGCTGGGCAATCGCCCGCAAGTTCGCGCCGGACATCGCCGAAACGCGCCTCCTCGACATCCAGGTGAACGTCGGACGCACCGGCTCGCTCAATCCCTTCGCCGTGCTCGAGGCGGTGGAGATCGGCGGTACCACGGTCCGCCTCGCGACCTTGCACAACTTCGACCTCATCCGGGCGAAGGACCTGCGCAAGGGCGACTTCGTGCAGGTCAAGCGCGCCGGCGACGTCATCCCACAGGTGATCGGGCCTGTGCCCGAGAAGCGCGACCCCAAGAACCCGCCCAAGAAGATCCGCATTCCGACGCACTGTCCGTCGTGCAGGACGCCCGTCGAGCGCGACGAGGAAGAGGTCGCGATCTACTGCCCCAACGTGGCCTGCCCGGACCGGCAGCTCGAGGCGATCGTGCACTTCGCGTCGCGCCACGCGATGGACATCCGCGGTCTGTCGTACGCCCGCATCGAGCAGCTCATCGCCGCATCGCTCGTGCACGACGTAGCGGATCTCTACGCGCTCACGGTCGAGCAGCTCACCTCGCTCGAGCGCTTCGCCGAGGTCTCGGCGCAGAACCTCATCGATGCGATCGCGGCCTCGAAGGCGCAGCCGCTCTCGCGGCTGTTGTTCGGGCTCGGCATCCGCCACGTCGGCCAGACCGCGGCGCAGCTGCTCGCGCGGCGCTTCGGATCGCTCGACGCACTTCGCCGCGCGACGGCCGACGACATCCTGGCGCTGCGCGGTATCGGGGAGACGATCGCGGTCGCCGTCGTCGCGTACTTCGAGGATCCCTCGGCGAAGGCGCTGGTGGACAAGCTCGCGGCCGCGAGGCTCAACCTGACCGAGCCCGTCGCAGTCGCCGCCGGCGGGGCGTTCAAGGGGATGACCTTCGTGGTCACCGGCACGCTGCCGACCCTCTCGCGCGCGCAGGCGACGGAGGTGATCGAGTCGCAGGGTGGGCGGGTGACGAGCGGCGTATCCAAGGCGACAACGTGCGTGGTCGTCGGAGCCGACGCAGGCAGCAAGTTGGACAAGGCGCGAGAGCTGGGCGTCGAGACGATCGACGAGGCCGAGCTACTGCGACGCGCCGGCGCAACGGCAGCGTGACGCCCCTGGCGCATGGCCGTCCACCGTTGAACACTACGCCATGAGCGATATGACTCTCGACCTGGCCGAAAACGGATTGCTGGCGGTCACGAAGGACGCCCTCGCCGCACTGCGCAACGTGCTGATGCGCGACACGGGCCACGCGGCCGCCGGGTGGTTCCAGGAGGCGGGCTACGCGGGGGGCGGTGCCTTGTTCGAGGCATTTCGCAGCTGGCTCGAACAGCGCGACGCCGGGGAGCCGGAGTCCCTTCCGCTCGACGAGTTCCAGCGGCTCGCCGGGGAGTTCTTCCGCGAGGCGGGCTGGGGCTCACTCGAGGTCGGGACCCTGCACGATGCGGTGGCGACGCTCGATTCGCCGGATTGGGGAGAGGCATCACCGGACGCCGGGATGGAGCATCCCTGCTGTCACCTCTCCGCCGGGATGTTCGCCGACTTCTTCGGCCGGGTCGCGGACGCGCCCCTGGCGGTGATGGAAGTCGAGTGTCGCTCCACCGGCGCGGAGCGGTGTCGTTTCCTGCTCGGCAGCGCCGAGGTGATGCAGGCCGTGTACGAGGGAATGAGCCAGGGCCAGCCGTACGACGAGGCGGTAGCGGCGGCGGCGTAGAACAGCGGGCGCGAGTCGCGGATGGCGACTCGCTGCCGCTAGTTGTCGCCCTGATTGCCCGACGTGCCGAGCGTCAGCTGCGGCCGTTGCACGTCGGCGGTGGCCCATGCCCGACGGAACCGCGCATCGACTCGCGTCGCTTCGCCTGTCCGGCCCTGCGCGCGGAGGCTCGCGGCGAGGCCCGCCAGCGACCAGCCGTTCTCCGGGTGGCGCTCGAGATCCTGGCGGAACGCCGCCTCGGCAGCGGATGCGCGCCCGGCACGAAGGAGCGTGAATCCGAGCTGCTGTCTCGTCGGCAGGTGCCAGGGCGGCGGCTCGTCATAGGTGAACGAATCCTCCACCGCCACCGCACGTCGAAGCGCCGCGACAGCCGAGGGCCAGTCGCGTCGTGCGGCGGCGAGCTCGCCTTCCACCGACGCCAGCGCGATGTCGAGGATGGCCGAGCTCGCGTTGAGGTCCCAGATCGTCACAGTCTTGAGACGCTCGTCCGCGCGCAACCGGCGCAGCTCGACGAGCTCCCGCTCCGCTTCGGCGACGTCACCCTTGGCCGCTCGCGCCAGCGCGCGAGCGTAGTGCCGCAAGGCGCGCGGGTACGGCAGGTCCGCCGCAGGCTCGGGCTCGGCCAGCACCTCGTCCCACCGACCGAAGCGCACGCTGAACAGCAGCGGCATCATGTAGTAATGCTGGAGCGCGCCCAGTCCGGCGGCACGCAACATCGCCGTGTCGGTCTTGGCGCGCGTCTGGCGCGCGGCTTCCAGTGCCTGCGCGGACCGACCGATCATCGCGGCGGCGAACGAGAGGAAATGCGCGTTGTGCGGATGCAGCGCGAGGCGGTACACGCCGTCGGCGGGCATCTCGGCGATGTGTGGCTCGTCGGCGTGCAGGGCGTGCACGTTGCGCTCGATCGCGTCCGCGTAGCGCCCGACCCGGATGTACACGTGCGCCGGCATGTGAACGACGTGCCCCGCGCCGGGCATCAGCGACGGCAGACGCTCCGCGCACGGCACCGCGCGCTCCGGAAAGGCGGCCTCCACGACGTGGATGTAGAAGTGGCAGCCCCCGGCGTGACGCGGGCTGCGGCGCACGACCGAGGTCAGCGTCGCCATCGCACGAGCTCCGTGCGGCTTGGCTCGCTTTCCCGGCATCCAGTAGTCCCACGGACCGAGCAGCATCTCCGCCTCGGCGTGGAGCACCGCGGCGTCGTCGTCCCGGGGATCGGCGCGACTGACGCGCGCCATTGCGCGCGCATAGGCCGAGTCCAGCGCCTTGCGGCGGCTCGTCGGGTCGGGGCCGTAGCGCGCAGCGAGTGCGTCGATGTACGCTCGCTCACGCGGCGTCGCTCGTTCGGCGAGCGCCACGGCTCGGCGGATCGCCGCATACGCGGCTGCGCCGGAGGCCGAGTCCATCGGCACGTTGATGTTCGGGCCCAGCGCGAGGGCCTCTCCCCAGGCGCACATCGCGCACGTCGAGTCGAGCCGCTGCGCGAGTCGGAAGCTCCGGATGGCGTCCGGGTGGTCGAAGGCGTATACCAAGCGCAGACCCTGATCGAAGTACTGCTGAGCCGTCGCACTGCGGGTGGTGACCGGGTGCCGGTGGTCGCCCAGGCCGTCCCACAGAGCGATCGAGTCGACGCGCGCGGGGGCGGTCGGGGCCACACGCGAGGCGGGCTCCTGCGCCGCCGCTGCGGAGGCGAGGACCGCGAGGAGGGCGAGCGCCCTCACCCGCCCAGAGTCTCCCGATACAGCGGGTTCGGCACCAGCTCGCCCTCGAACAGCACCTCGCGATCCCACGGCAGCTCGATCGTGCTGTCGGTGGCCAGCGCGTGGTAGTCGGGCACGAACGGGCCCGTGCTGAACGCCACGGCCGTCCGCACCTCGGCCGCCCCCGCGTTCACCACCGCGCTGATGGCCAGTCGCATCGTGGCCCCCGAATCGCACGTCTCGTCGACGATGAGCACGCGACGGTCGCGGACCGCCGTCGGCACCGCGCCGAAGAGCGCCGGCGTCTCTCTTACCGCCTCCGACTGATATCGGCGGCTGACGATGATCGAGTGGAACTCGCGATCAAGGATGGCGGCGATCACGGCGCCCGGGACCACGCCCGCCGTCGCCACGCCGACCACGACCTCGGGGTCGTAGTCGCGCACGACCTTCAGGGCGAGCGCGCGCGACAGCTCGCCGAACATGGGCCACTCCACCTCGAACACACCCTTGCTCTGCTCGACCGAGGTCCTTCGTGGTGCCATGCGGTGCTCCTGGGTGGGATGGGACGGCGGGGCAAAGCTATTCGTCGACGGGCGTATCTGGAAGCGCGGTAGGCGGTTGGCGAAACCCTGCGGCGCCCGCGCCCGTCCGGTGCGACATGTTGCCGCCCCATGCGCAGGGGAATTATGTTTGCGCTCTGGTGCAATAGTGTCGCGGTCAAGCGTCCGGGCCGGCGCACCTCCACCATTCCCTCCCGCTGCGTCACGCATGTCCTGGTTCAGCCGCCTGATCGGCGGCAAGTCGGACCACAGCCCGAAGCCGCAGCGCCTCGACTATCTCAACGAGGCGCTGGCGCTGGAGCGTCAGGGTGATTTCGACGCGGCCCTGACGTCGTATCGGCTGGCGATGCGCGATCACCCCAACGATCCGCGCATCCTGCAGAACATGGCGATCGCCTTTTCGCGCACGGGGCGGATGAACGAGGCGGTCGGCGCCTACCGGCGAGCGCTCGAGCTCGATCCGGAGCTTTCCGGCGCGCATTACGGCCTCGCCTTCCTGCTCATCAAGCGCGGCGATCTCGCGGAGGCCGCGGCCCATCTCGAGGCGTTCCTGGAAGCCCCGCCCTCGGGCGCCGAGGCTGACCGTTGGGTCCGGCACGCGCGCCAGACGCTCGACGAGCTCCGATCCACGCCAGCCGACTATCCCGATCAACAGCCCGAGGGGTAGTGGGAACTGTCCTCGCGATCGTCAGCCAGAAGGGAGGGGTCGGAAAAACCACGACGGCCATCAACCTGGCGAGCGCGCTCGCGCGCCGCGGTCGCAAGACACTCCTCGTCGACGTCGATCCGCAGGGTGCGGTCCGGCACGGCGTAGGGCTCGCGGGCACGGCGCATCCCGCCGGCCTGGCCGACGTCCTGGCCGGAACCCATCAGCTGCAGGACGTCATCCTGGCGACACCGCTGCCCTGGCTTCGGGTCCTTCTCGCCGGCACGGTCGCCGAAGCGGGTGAGCACGAGAGCTACCATGAGCAGCTCGGACGCTCTCCCAAGCTCGGCGACCTGCTCACCCGGGCGCGCAGCCGCGGCTATCTCGTCGTGGTGGACACACCCCCCGGTCTGGGGGCCGTCACGCAGCGCGTGCTCTCGCACAGCCAGCACGTCATCGTGCCGCTCCAATGCGAGCCGCTCGCGCTCCAGACGACGACCCAGATCCTGCGCGCCGTGCGCGACGCGTCGGCGAAGAACCCGAGCCTCGTGCTCGATGGCATCCTGCTGACGATGCTGGAGGACGGCAATGCCGTCTCGCAGCGAGTGGCGGCGTACGTTCGCGAGCAGCTCCCCGCCGAGCTGCTGTTCGACGTGGCGATCCCTCGCACGATGGCCGCGATCGACGCATTCGCCGCCGGCCAGCCCGTCGTGCTGCGCGCCCCCGAAGATGCGGCGTCGCAAGCGTACACGCGGCTCGCCGAGCTGCTCGCACCGAGGCTGCAGTGAGCGTGCAGCGGTCTCGCCTGTCGCCCGCGCTGCTGCTCGGTGCCGTGGGCGCCGTCGTCGGACTGGCGTGCGGAGAGGTGCCGACGCTGCCGGACGGCGTCGCGTACATCTCCTCGGTGATCCTGCCGGCGCCGGCGCTCGCCCTTGGAGACACGATGCGGGACAGTACGGGCAAGGTGGCGCCGCTCGTGATCTACGGCATCGACAACTCGGGCGACACGGTGCGCAGCCTCGTGCCTCGCTTCATCGTCACGACGGTGCCGGGAAAAAGCGTGACGGTCACCGCCGCGAACCTCGTGCTCGGGGACTCGGTGCGCACGGTGCAGGTCGTTGGCCGGGTGGGGGAGCGTCTTCAGACCCCGCCGGCGCAGTTCGACGTCGTGTGGCAGCCTGACTCGATCCAGGCCTCGACGAGCACCACCGCACTATTCCCCGCTGTCGCCACCGGCGCGACCTCATCGGAGGTCGCGCTCGGCGTCGGCGTCACCAGTGGTGCGAACCTGACCACGACGGTCGTCACCCGCGCGACGGTGCCGGGGATCATCGTGCGCTACGCGGTGACCCGCGTGTTCCCCGCTTCGTC